>NZ_JALBWT010000011.1:0-163228 GCF_023845525.1 Sinobaca sp. H24 | reverse complement strand
TGTTCTTTTGGATAGATATCCTTTTCGAGCAGCTGAATAACGAGCTCTCCAGCCTGCTGGCATTCTGTTTCCTTATATTTGTTGATAGCAGGAGTAGAAGACGATCCAGGGATGCTCATACCAAGTGCTTCCACTGCGGCTGCCATGGTATTTGCTGTGTACATGCCTCCGCAGGCGCCGGCGCCGGGACATGAGTTACATTCCACCTGATGAAGTTCCTCATCATTGATGATGCCCTGCTGGTGCTGTCCTACAGCTTCAAAGGAAGAAACAATGTCTACGTCTTTTCCGTTCAGTTTTCCCGGCTGAATGGTGCCGCCGTATACGTATACACTTGGAAGGTTAAGACGGGCAAGTGCAATCAGGGAAGCCGGCGTCGTTTTGTCACAGCCGCCAATTGCTACAACCCCATCAAGGCGTTCAGCGCTGGTTACGGTTTCCATAGAATCTGCAATGATTTCCCGGCTTGGAAGGGAATAGTGCATGCCTTCGTGGCCCATCGCAATACCGTCAGATACAGTAATAGTATTAAATATCATAGGAGCACCGCCGGCCTGGGCAGCGCCTTTTTTTGCTTCCCGGGCAAGGCCATCGATATGTATATTACAAGGGGTGACCTCGCTCCATGTGCTTGCGATACCAATCATCGGTTTTTTAAAGTCTTCGTCTTTGAATCCTACAGCTCGGAGCATGGCACGGTTTGGCGTGCGGTTCGCGCCTTCGCTGATTACTTTACTGCGGATACGGAGGTCTTTCTTATCTCCCATTTTTATACATCCTCTCTCATCTGTTGTCAGAAAACTATGGCAATACTACTTATCATACTAGGAAATGCCGGAACTCGCAATATAGAAAAAGAAGCAGCCGCCTGGCTGCTTCTGGTTATTCGTTATCTGGAGTCAGGCGCGCACGTAGTTCTTCTTCGAGGCTTCTGTATTCTTCACGCTTATCCGTTGTCTCAGATATACTGCGAAGACTTGCATAAAATCTTTTTTCGTTGTGTTCAAATACAAACGGACTTATATAACCGCGGGCAATCATTGCTGCGAAGTTCCAGCACATTTCATGATTTTCTCCGGCCACCGATTCGGTAAGAAGCGCTAAAGCTTCCAGTACATCATTGGTAATGATCGGATCTGATTTTGCATAAATACTAATATGTGCTAAAGCAGCATATAGATAATAATCAAACGATTCATCTTCAATAATAACCCGGAGATCATTATTCGTGTCTGTTAAATAAGGAGTGAAGCGGGTGATTTTGGAAATGGAAAGCAGCAGGTCTGTAAGCTGGTAAATAGCGTTGGAAGCCGTGTTTGGATCATCGTTTCCAATTGATTTGATCGCTATTTCTTTTAGTTTGTTAATACCGAACTCAATATCCTGAACTTCCGTTTTCTTTGACCCGAGAAAAATAAACCGGCGCAGAGCGTTTTCATCAACCGGTGTGTTTATCTTTTTTCCAATAACTTACGACAGGAATGCCTTCGAGCACAAAATCACCGATTCGCTTTTCCAGTTTTACGACAAGATTATGGTCTTCCGCGTAGGAAACCATCCTGCGGTAATCGATAATCTGTACAAAGCCGGCACCGTCCGCGGCGATGTACATTTTGTCCGTTTCCGGCAGTTCATCGACAGAGGTGTTCGGTTCCTTTGTACGGTAGGGTTCAAGATCCTGCACTAAAGTAGCCAGAATTCGTTCCTGGGATTCGTTTTTCATGTTAAGCGTCAGGTTAGGCACCTGCATCCAGTTTACTGCATGGTTCAAAAAGTAAATAAAAGTAGCAAGCCCAAGAAACATAAAGATAATCGTTAAGGTAGGGAAAGCAACATATGTTTCTACATTGGCGTCGATCAGGAAAAACGCCATTAAAATAAATACAAATACTAAGTTAAACATTCCCAGAACGTGCTGGGTCCGTTTATCTGCTACAAACGTAACGAGCATCCGCGGCGTAAACTGGCCGGAGAAGTTCGTAAGTACGACGAGGATAGAGTTCAGCGTGAACGCGTTCAATGTAATACTCCCGGCAATAAGAGAGCTTACAATCGTACTTGTTTGAGAGTATCCTGCTGAGAAAAAGGCAGGAGCTGATTCTCCGTACTGACTGGAAATATCGATCCAGTAGGCTATTCCAGCGATACCTATTCCTATAAGTGCATATATGACGCAGATAAACCAGAGGTTTGATCGTAATTCATATTTTAATTGATGTTTCGATAAGCTTAAGAGCTTACGAATTGGTCTTGGCATAAAGCGTTGTAAGTTCATATATCATCCCCGCATTCTATTTTTAGTGCAAAGTGTACTGTACCACTTTCTACAGAATTTTACACTCCAAATTGTAAAAGGAAATGCAAAAGATAAATTTATTGACGGAAAAAGCCGCATCTATTACGATAGCTCATTAGTGTTTAGAATAGAGAGAGAAAGCGGGAATAGAATGAATACAAAAAAATCTTCATCCATGAAGCAGAATGACTGGCCGGTTATTGGAGTGAGCGGCGGTCTGCTCGTGTTGTTTATTATTGCATCCGTTATAAATCCGGATGCAGTCGGAAACTTTGTTAACATTACATTCGGATGGGCTGCAGCCTGGTTTGGCGGATTTTGGCAGCTTCTGCTGCTGGGTACGTTTATAACAGCGTTATACTTAGCATTTTCTACATATGGAAAAGTAAGGCTGGGAAATAAAAATGCACCGGAATTTGCAACAGGAAAATGGTTATCTATTATTATGTGTACCCTGCTGGCCGGAGGTGGTGTTTTTTGGGCAGCGGCTGAACCGATTTATCATTTTATGGAACTGCCGCCAGTATTCTCGGGAATAGAAGGTTCTTCTATGGAAGCTGCTGCCCCGGCACTTGCCCAGAGTTATCTGCACTGGGGCTTTCTTGCCTGGGCGGTACTCGGTACGCTGAGTACTATTGTTTTAATGCATGCCCACTATGAAAAAGGTATGCCTTTAAAGCCAAGGTCGTTACTATATCCAATATTCGGCAGGGGTATTGCGGAAAACAGCTGGATCGGATCAACTGTAGATATCTGCTCTATTATTGCTGTAGCGGCTGGTACCATTGGTCCTATCGGTTTTTTAGGAACTCAGGCAGGTTATGGTATGGAAACGCTTATGGGTATTCCTAATGAGTATCCTGTCCAGCTGGCTATTATTGCCGGCCTGGTTATCGTTGCTTCCATTTCCGCGGTAACAGGAGTCCATAAAGGCATTCAATGGCTCAGCAGCTTTAATGTCTGGTTTACAGTCGTTCTTATCGCAGTGATTCTGCTGGTCGGGCCGGGCGGGTTTATTATTGATATGTTTATATCTTCATTTGGAGTGTATGTTCAGGAATTCCCCCGCATGGCGACATTTCGGGGCGACGATGACTGGCTTGGACTTTGGACTATATTTTTCTGGGGATGGTTCCTCGGATACGGACCGATGATGGCTATCTTTATTACCAAAATATCAAGAGGAAGAACGATACGTCAGCTCGTATTATCAGTGGCGGTTATTGCCCCGGTAGTAACTAATTTTTGGTTTACGATTGTAGGAGGAACGGGGGTTTTTTATGAACTGAACAGACCCGGCTCTGTATCGGATCCATTATATGAAGGAGGGATGCCGGCTTCAATGATGGCGATTGTTCAGCAGCTTCCATTAGCAGGTGTCCTGACGTTTGGTTTTCTTCTTGTTACTATTTTGTTTGTTATTACTACGACTGACTCGATGGCCTATACGATTTCCATGGTAGTAAGCGGGAGAGATGAGCCTCATTCAATCGTCCGCGTTTTCTGGGTAGCGGCAATGGGTGGGGCAGCGGCCTGTCTTCTATTTATTGGAGAAGGCAGCGTAGATGCACTGCAGTCTTTTATTGTTGTAACGGCTGTTCCGGTATCTATTATTCTGCTGCCGACACTGTGGCTTGCGCCTCGTGCAGCAAAACAGATGGCACAAAGCCAGAGTATTTATAAAAAATAATAAAAAAAAGACTGCTGCGGGGAGGTCAACCGCAGCAGTTTGTTTATGATTTTGTTTTTGTTTTAGAAGTGGTAGTGGATGGAATGTCTGTTAGTTTCTCTGGTTTTGGTGTGATGGGCTGAACGTTCTCGCGGTTCGCCAGGAATTCCGGACGCGGCGACTGGCCGGAGAACGGGTGGGTGAGCTTGTTTTCGATGGAGTTGAATACAAAGAACACGTTGCTGCGCGCATACGGGGAAATGTTCCCGGATGAGCCGTGCATGGTGTTGCAGTCAAAGAAGAGCACGGAGCCGGCCGGGCCGGTGGCGCGCGTCGATGCTGCCGCCGGCTTTGTCGACGAGCCAGCTCATGCTGTCGTTGTCCGGCACGCCGCTTTCCTGCTTCTGCAGCGACGACTTGTAGTTCTCCTTCGGCGTCTCACCGGGGCAGGAAATGTACCATTTCTGTGAGCCCGGCACGAGCATCAGCGGGCCGTTAAACTCGTAGTTGTCGGTCAGCACAATCGAGCAGCTGACCGCGCGCATGTCGGGCATGCCGTCTTCGACGTGCCACGTTTCAAAATCAGAGTGCCAGTAGAACTCCTTGCCTTTAAAACCGGGCTTAAAATTAATGCGCGACTGCGTAATGTACACCTCACTGCCTAAAAGCTGCTGAGCCGCCTGGACGATGCGGTCATTTTGCGCGAGCGACTCAAAGAAGCCGCTGTCTTTATGAATTTCAAAACACGGTGCGGATATCGTTGCTTTCCGGCTCTTTGATCACTTCGACCGAGTCGCGGTCCTGGTTGCGCTCCATCGTCTGCTTGAGCTCGCGGATCATCGCTTTGATTTCGTCGGGCTCAAACAGGTTTTCAAACAGCAGGTAGCCGTTTTCGTCGTAAAAGTCTTCGTCCGCCTTCGTCAGCGGTCCCTCGGAAAAGTCGGGGTTTCTATAAGCCACCGGGTCCTTGCGCTCCGTAATGGACGCCTCGGCCTGGTGACGGGATGGGTATCGATCGGTAGTCATAATATGATGCACTCCTTCAGTATTAAATTTAGACCTCCGGTGTTATAGGCTTTTTCCTATTATTCGGAAAATAAAACATGGAAATCGAAAAAAATGTATTTTTCATGCCTCTTTTTGTATTTTTTACATTCTTGGAGTGAATTGGAAATAATATTTTCAGCTAAAAAAAGCGGCTGGAAACATCTTTGCATCAGCGGTTCAGCTGGAGGTATAAGAGACGCGCATTATACTTTTCTTCTATTAGAAGAGAAGTATTTTTTATTCCAAAAAAAATACAATCAGAAGGACTTGCTAAAGTAAACCCTTTCATTTATAGTTAAAGTACACATTATGAATGAGTATTCATTCAAACAAGGAGGCCGATCATGAAAACATCCATTCAAAAAGCAGCCGTACTTGGTTCCGGCGTGATGGGATCAGGGATTGCCGCTCATTTGGCAAATATAGGAATACCGGTAATCCTAATGGATATTGTCCCGAGGGAACTATCTGAAAAAGAACAAAAAGCAGGATTGACGATGGACGATAAAGCCGTCAGAAACCGATTAAGCGAAGTATCAAAAATGAAGCTGTTAAAGCAGAAGCCGGCACCGTTGACTTCCAGGTCCAACCTAAACTTAATTGAGACCGGCAATATGGAAGATGACATGGAACGGATCAGCGAAGTGGACTGGGTTATTGAAGTAGTTACAGAAAATCTGCCGATTAAGCAGAAGGTGTTTGAGCAGGTGGATAAATACCGCTCGGATACAACAATAGTGAGCTCCAATACGTCCGGTATTTCCATCGAAGCGATGGCAGAGGGACGATCCGAATCTTTCCAGAAACATTTTATGGGCACTCACTTTTTTAATCCGCCTCGGTATTTAAAGCTTTTAGAAATTATACCAACCAAACATACAAGCCGTGAGATTATGGAAGGCATGAAGCAGTTTGCAGAAGACACGCTCGGAAAAGGGGTCGTGGAAGCAAAAGATACACCTAATTTTATTGCAAACCGGATTGGAACATATGGACTGCTGATCACTGTACAGGAAATGAAAAAGCAGAATCTATCAGTCGGCCAGGTGGATGCCGTAACAGGACCCCTGATAGGGCGCCCGAAAAGTGCTACATTTCGCACACTTGATGTAGTAGGGCTGGATACCTTTCTGCACGTAGCCAAAAACGTCCATGATCAGGTAGAAGGAGAAGAACAGCAGGTTTTTGATTCTCCTTCCTTTATGAAAGAGATGGGGGAAAAGGGCTGGATCGGCAGCAAAGCCGGCCAGGGATTTTTTAAGAAAGAAAAAACGGCGGAAGGCAGCGCCATTCTGGAACTTAACACAGATACGATGGAGTACCAGGAACGTCAAAAATGGAAATCACCTGTCATAGAGCAGGCTAAACAGGAAAAAGACCCTGCCGTGAAATTGCAGACACTGGTGTTCAGCGAAGATGAAGTGAGTCACTTTTTATGGAGTATCCTCAAACCGGTTCTTCTTTATTCAGCCGAGAAAAAGGAAGAAATTGCAGACGACATTGTGGCAGTGGATGAAGCAATGAAGTGGGGCTTCGGATGGGAACAGGGACCTTTCGAAATTTGGGACAGTCTTGGTTTTAAAAAGACAGCAGGACGGATGACGGCTGAGGGCATCACTCTTCCCGGCTGGATTCAGAAGATGCTCGACAGCGGCATTGACTCTTTTTACAAACAGGACGGAGAATACTTCGAAAATGGCTCTTACGAGAAAAAGAAAATAAATAAAAAAGAAATATCACTTGCTTCGATAAAAAAATCACACGGCGTTATTAAGAAAAACGCGGGCGCCTCCCTCATTGATATTGGAGACGACGTCGCTCTGCTCGAGTTTCAATCACCGAATAATTCAATAGGACTGGATGTTATTCAAATGATCAACCAGTCGATTGAAGAGGTTAACAAAAACTATAAAGGCCTTGTTATCGGCAACCAGGGAAAAAACTTCTGTGTAGGCGCTAACTTAATGATGATTCTCATGGAAGCCCAGGATGATAATTTCTTTGAAATAGATATGGTAATCAAACAATTCCAGCAGGCAGCTATGGCTATTAAATATGCTGAACGTCCGGTCGTTACTGCGCCGCATGCTATGACACTCGGGGGCGGTGCGGAAATATGCCTGCCTTCTGCCAGCATTCAGGCAGCCTCGGAAACATATATGGGACTTGTAGAAGTCGGTGTCGGCCTGATACCGGGAGGCGGCGGAAACAAGGAGCTCTATATGCGTAATATTGAAGGCCTTGATCCGAAAAATACAGCCGGACTTCTTAAAGCTTCTTTTAAGACATTTGAAACCATTGCTACAGCTAAAACATCCACGTCCGGCCATGAAGCAGCAGACAACGGATTTTTAAAGGACAGGGATGCAGTTATTACAAATGCAGACCATGTGCTCTACCACGCCAAACAGCAGGTGAGCCATCTCTTTGATACAGGCTACCGCGCTCCTCAGCGTGAGAAAGTGGCTGTATCCGGAGAAGCAGGCTACGCCGCCATGAAGCTTGGAGCAAAAACAATGGAGCTCGGGGGAATGGCTTCGCCGCATGACTTAAAAATTGCCGAAAAGCTGGCACATGTTATTGCCGGCGGGAAAGTTCCAAAAGGAACGATGGTGGACGAACAATACCTTCTCGACCTGGAAAGAGAAGCATTCCTTAGTCTCGTAGGAGAGCCAAAGTCACAGCAGCGCATGCAGCACATGCTGTCTAAAGGAAAACCGCTGAGAAATTAAACGAATGGAGGGAACAGCCTTGAATGAAGCAGTCATTGTAGCAGGAGCAAGAACTCCTGTCGGAAAAGCAAATAGAGGAACACTGGCAGCCACCCGACCAGATGATCTGGGGGCGTTGACCATAAAAGAAACGCTGAAAAGAGCAGGCGGCCTCGACCCATCAACAATTGACGATGTTATTATCGGATGCGCCATGCCGGAAGCAGAGCAGGGCATGAACGTCGCCAGAAGCATCTCGGCGTTAGCGGGCCTTTCTTATACGGTGCCGTCGATTACAATTAACAGATACTGTTCATCCGGTCTGCAGAGTATTGCCTACGGAGCCGAACGGATCATGCTGGGTCACTCCCAGACTGTTATCGCCGGTGGTGCAGAATCAATGAGTATGATTCCAATGGGCGGCCACGTGATCGCTCCCAATCCGACGCTTGTAGATGAAGCACCGGAGTATTATATCGGCATGGGATATACAGCTGAAGAAGTAGCGAACCGGTTTGGTGTCAGTCGTGCAGACCAGGACGCATTTGCGGCAGAAAGCCACCGCAGAGCAGCAGCTGCCGTCGAGCAGGGGAAATTCACAGATGAAATCGTACCGGTGGAAGTAACAAAACGTTCCGTAGGGAACGATCACAAATTAAAAGAATCAACGGAAATGTTTTCCATGGATGAAGGCATACGTAAAGATACAACAGCAGAAACCCTGGCAGGACTGCGTCCGGCATTTCATCCGAAAGGATCCGTTACAGCCGGAAACGCCTCGCAGATGAGCGACGGCGCAGCCTCCGTTCTGCTGATGGACCGGCAGAAGGCGGAAGCGGAAGGGCATAAGCCTATTCTGAAATTCCATGGTTTCTCCGTAGCGGGTGTTCCTCCTGAAATTATGGGTATCGGCCCGGTGGAAGCGATTCCGAAAGCTGTAAAGCTAGCGGGTCTGGAAATGTCGGATATTGGGCTGTTTGAGCTCAATGAAGCATTTGCTTCCCAGGCACTGCAGGTCATTAGGGAATTAAAGCTGGATCACACAAAAGTAAACGTCAATGGAGGAGCGATCGCTTTAGGACATCCGCTCGGATGCACCGGAACGAAGCTTACCTTATCTCTTATGCATGAAATGATCAGACGCAATGAACAGTTTGGTGTGGTAACGATGTGTATTGGCGGAGGAATGGGTGCAGCCGGCGTGTTTGAACTGCTTCCACAATAAAAAGGAGGAATAAATGATGAGCAGCACAATAGAGCTTCACACAAAAGGCGGAGGCTTTCTACTCGGAGAAGTAACAGCAGACCAGGTATTCACACCGGAAGATTTCACGGATGAGCATAAAATGATTGCCAAAACGACAGAGGATTTTGTGGTTGGAAAAGTAGTACCGGAAACAGAAAAACTGGAAAATCATCAGTTTGACGTCTCCCGCCGCCTCTTAACGCAGGCTGGGGAGCTCGGTCTGCTTGGCGCGGATGTTCCGGAAAAATACGGCGGAATCGGCCTTGATAAAATCAGCTCCACCCTTATTACAGAAAAATTCTCCCGCGCCGGTTCCTTTTCCTTGAGCCAGGGGGCGCATGTTGGTATCGGCTCCCTGCCAATTGTCTTTTTCGGCAATGAAGAGCAGAAATCCAAATATCTTCCGGACCTTGCCACAGGAACAAAAATTGCGGCCTACGCTCTGACAGAGCCGAGCTCCGGATCAGATGCCCTCGGCGCAAAAACAATCGCTGTTCTAAACGATGCCGGAACACACTATAAGCTGACCGGTGAAAAACAGTGGATTACAAACTCAGCGTTCGCCGACGTCTTTATTGTGTATGCCAAAATTGACGGCGAGCATTTCTCCGCCTTTATTGTAGATAGGGAAATAGAAGGCGTTTCCACAGGGCCGGAAGAGAAGAAGATGGGAATCAAAGGCTCTTCTACAAGAACACTGATTCTTGATAATGCCCACGTACCGAAAGAAAATCTGCTCGGCGAAGCGGGACGCGGTCATATTATCGCATTTAATATTCTAAACGTAGGACGTTATAAGCTTGGTGTAGGCTGCGTCGGCGGTTCTAAGCGCGGTATTGAGCTGTCTGCTAAGTACGCGAACGAGCGCAAGCAGTTTAAAGTGCCAATTGCTTCTTTTAGAGGCATCCAGGAAAAGCTTGCTACGATGGCGTCAGAGACGTATGCGCTGGAAAGCTCTATTTACCGTACCGGCGGTCTTTTCGAAGAACAGCTGGGAAGGCTGAGTGAAACCGAGCAGGAAGACGGCGGGAAAGTTGCGGGAGCGATAGCTGAGTATGCAATCGAATGCTCGCTGAATAAATTCTATGGATCAGAAACACTCGATTACGTAGTAGATGAAGCAGTGCAGATTCACGGCGGCTACGGCTTTATGGCGGAGTACGAAGTAGAGCGGGCCTATCGTGATTCCCGAATCAACCGCATTTTTGAAGGCACAAACGAAATTAACCGTCTGCTGGTACCGGGGACAATCATGCGTAAAGCGATGAAAGGCGAGCTGCCATTCTTGGAAGAAGCTAAAAAGCTTCAGTCGGAAATTATGTCAATGATGCCGGAAGAGCCGGGATCAGAGCCGCTGGAGCAGGAGAAAATGCTTTTGAAAAACCTGAAGAAAGTATTCCTTCTCGTATCAGGAAGTGCTGCGCAGAAATACGGCAAAGGACTTGATCAGGAGCAGGAGCTTCTCTTTAACTCGGCTGATATCGTAAGCGATATTTATTCCATGGAATCCGCGATTCTCCGTACGGAAAAAGCGATGAATAAAAATGGAGCCGAAAAAGAAAATATGAAAATCATGCTTACCCAGGTATTCTGCCAGGAAGCAGTAAACCGCATTGAAGCACACGCCAAGGAGTCCATTATTCATATGGAAGAAGGAGATTCATTACGCACGATGCTCTCGATTCTCCGCAAGCTGACGCGTCACACGCCGACAGACGTGATCCGCATTAAGCGCACTATTGCAGAAAAAGTTCTCAAAGAAGAGCGTTATGTGATCTAGAGGTAATTAAAGATAAAACGGGCAGTTCATCTGTCCGTTTTTTTGTATTTCTATTTGTTATTAATTTTCGTTCAACCGTTCACGATAAAGGTCAGTTAGTGATTATATGTACCTATTACTTTGTATTTACATAAAAGTAAACATTAGGTAAACTGTATACCTATTCATGTTTTTGAAAAAGAAGGGAATGGTTGGATGAAGAGGGGTATGAAACAAAAAGCAGTAATGGCGGCTGGTCTATTTGTCATCCTGGCAGCGGGTTGCTCGCAGGAAGAAGCGGGTCCGGCAGTGGAAGAAGCAGAAAGTGCTGAAGTTTCGGAAGCGAATGAAGAGGCGGCACCGGAAACAGAGGAATCCGCAGAAGAATCTGTCGTTGAAGAGCAGGAAGCAGACAGCGAAGAAAGTGACTCAGAAGAACAGCAGGAAACATCAGCTGAAGAAACGGTGGAAGAAGAAACAGGTGAGATAAAGCAGGAAGAATTGGCTGCATTGGAAGGTTATTGGTTGATGTTTGATGATGAAACTGGGCATTCTATTTCGTTAAAAATTATATTAGACGATAATGAAAAAACTTTTCAATCTACTTATTATAGTGACCACTCAGGGGAAGTTGAAGTTAATTACAACATTACTAGTATAAATAACGGTCTAATAAAAGCAGAGGGAGACGTAGATTATATAGAAGGATCTACTATCACTTTAGAATTATTAGATAATGACATACTTTTATGGAAACAATTATCAAAAGAAATAATTTTTGATAGAGAAGATACTTCAGTGGCTAAATATATAGAAAGAAATGAAAATCAATCGAACGTCGAATCAAATGAAACAAATTCCAGCAGTGAATCAGCAGAAAATTCTACATCAGAAGCAGATGCCGAATCAGAAATAGCCTCTGAGCCGGACACGGAATCGATGAGTCTGGAGGAGCAGCTGGTGGAAGAGCTGATTCAATACGGTATTGGAAACGGCGGTACCCGTGACAGCTTTACCTTTTACGACCAGGCCTGGGAAACAGGAGATGATGGCAATCAGTATTATGTCATGACAGTTGGAGATGGTTCGAAAGTGGCTACCTTTCATGGTGGAGAAGACGGTAATCTTTATTTTTTGAATCTCGATTCTTTCCCGGATGAGGAGACAGCCGAATACACGAGAGTAGACTCTTATTAATTCCGCTTTTTTATTGAGTCGAGCCGGCAAGTAAATTAAGCTATAATAGCATCAAAAGAAAGGAGGCATAACATGGCAGTCGACATTTACAGCTATCCATCCTGCAGCACCTGCAAAAAGGCAGAAAAGTGGCTGGAAGAACAGGGAGTATCGTTTACAAGACATCACATTGTAGAATCACCTCCATCAGCAGCCGAACTAAAAAAACTTCATCAAATCAGTGATTACCCGATTCAGAAATTTTTCAACACGAGCGGGAAAAAATACCGTGAACTGGGTCTTAAAGATAAAGTGAAAGACGCAGAGAATGAGGAACTATATGATATTCTTGCTTCAGATGGTATGCTAATAAAAAGACCCATCGTTACAGATGGAAATCTTGTTACATTAGGGTTTAAAGAAGCTTTATTTGAGGAAACATGGAAACAATAAAGTAAATGAAAACTGGAGGAATGAACAATGAGCGTACCGAAGGAATTGAAGTACTCAGAAGAGCACGAGTGGGTAAAAACAGAAGGTGAAAAAGTCAGAGTCGGCATTACAGACTTTGCCCAGTCCGAACTTGGAGACATCGTATTTGTGAGCTGCCGGAAGTAGGAGACGAAATAAAGGCAGATGAACCATTCGGAAGCGTAGAGTCGGTAAAAACGGTTTCTGAATTGTATGCTCCTCTAAGCGGAACGGTCGTCGAGGTAAATGAAGACCTGGATGATTCCCCGGAATTCGTCAATGATTCTCCATATGATAAGGCATGGATGATTGTTGTAGAGCCATCCGACAGCAGCCAGATCGATGATTTAATGTCTGCAGAAGATTACGAAAAAATGGTCAGCGCCGACTAAAACGGCTGTTACATAAGAGGTCCGTCTCTTTAATAGAGGCGGGCTTCTTTTTTTGCTTTAAATGATTCTTTTTATCTTTTTTTGAAAGCATTCATCAAACCGCAGCCACCTCCGGCAAATTAGTTGACACCCGCTCCGGCCCCGTGCTAAGCTTCGATTTGTACTAAACAACCTACATACTTAATAACTCTTATCATGAGAGGTGGAGGGACTGGCCCTTTGAAGCCCGGCAACCGTCATTGTGTCTAATGAAATGGTGCCAATTCCTGCGAAGCGTGCGCTTTGGCAGATGAGAGAAAGGAACGAACAATAACCTTTCTGCTTATGATAAAAGCTGAAGGGTATTTTATTGTGTTTAAATAAAGGGATGTGTCAGCCTATTACAGGTATGATAAAGGATTTGTTCCAAGACCAAGTTATCTGGTATGATAAGTGAGGTTAATAAAGAAAAGAAACAGGGTGGACATATGATAGCATTGGAAAAACTATCGAAAATATTTCCTACATCCAATGGAGATATAACGGCAGTAGACAATATAGACTTGACGATAGACGAAGGAGAAATATTCGGGGTAATCGGGTACAGCGGAGCAGGTAAAAGTACGCTCATCCGCCTGCTGAATATGCTGGAAAAGCCGACATCGGGAAAAATTATTATTGCAGAAAAAAATATGGCAGATCTGCAGGGCTCCTCTCTTCGGAAAGCACGCCAGGAAATCAGCATGATTTTTCAGCATTTTAACCTTCTTTGGTCAAGAACCGTACGGGAAAATATCGCCTTTCCACTGGAAATTGCGAAGCTCTCAAAAAAAGACAAAAATGCCAGGGTGGATGAACTGATAGACCTTGTCGGTCTTACTGGAAGAGAAAATGCGTATCCGGCTCAGCTCAGCGGCGGCCAGAAGCAGCGCGTCGGTATTGCGAGAGCTCTTGCGAATAATCCTAAAGTGCTGTTGTGCGATGAGGCCACCTCGGCGCTGGATCCGAAAACGACAGATTCGATATTGGAACTTCTAACGGATATTAATAAAAAGCTCGGTTTGACCATTGTGCTTATTACTCATGAAATGCACGTGATCCGGAAAATCTGCAACCGGGTAGCCGTTATGGAAAACGGAAAAATAGTCGAAGAAGGACCGGTTTTGGATGTGTTCAGGCAGCCCCGTGAAGAAATGACCAAAGAATTTGTCAAGCAGATAACGGAGCCCGAAGAAACGATGGAAGCTATCCGGGAGTTAATGAAAACAGGCGACACCAGTCCCATAGTTAAGATATCTTTCCTCGGTGAAGATGCGGAACAGCCTATTATGACAAACCTTATTCTTACATGCGGCGTTTCCGTAAACATCCTGCAGGGCAAAGTGTCTAAAACCAGAGATGGCAGCTATGGTACATTATTTGTTCAGCTCCAGGGAAACCAGGAACAGCTGAACCACGCGCTGTCCTATTTAAAAGATCAGCAGGTACAGACAGAGGTGATGACAGCGCATGAATGAACTATTTGAAAATATAAACTGGGCGAACATGTGGGAAGCCACGTTAGAAACTTTATACATGAGTGCTTTGGCAGTTCTGGCTACTTTTATTCTGGGCATTCTGCTCGGCCTTGTCCTCTACATGACGGACAAAGGAAACATGTGGGAAAATCAGCCGGTCCACTTAGCGGCAGCGGCGATTGTAAACATATTTCGGTCGATTCCATTTATTATTTTAATTATCCTGCTCGTTCCGTTTACGACATTTATTGTCGGAACAATGCTCGGGCCGAGCGCGGCTCTGCCTGCTCTGGTAATAGGAGCGGCACCGTTTTACGCTAGACTGGTGGAAATTGGTCTTCGTGAAGTGAATAAAGGAGTTATTGAGGCAGCCCAGTCCATGGGCGCCAATCAATGGCATATTATTTTTAAAGTATTGATTCCTGAATCGCTTCCCGCCTTAATTTCCGGAATTACCGTTACGGCTATTACGCTTGTAAGCTATACGGCAATGGCCGGAGTGATTGGAGCTGGAGGACTTGGCGACCTTGCTTTCCGGGAAGGGTTCCAGCGCAGCAATTCAGATGTAACGCTGGCAGCAACTGCCGCCATCCTGGTGATCGTTATGATCCTGCAGTGGATTGGCGACAGAATTATATATAGAATTGATAAAAGATAAAAGGGGAGAAAGTAAAATGAAAAAGATTTGGATGATTCCAGCACTATCATTAACAATTGGACTTGCAGCCTGCGGAGGCGGCGGAGAAGAATCCGGTTCTGAAGAAGAAACAACGACGCTTACAGTAGGTGCTTCCAACGTGCCTCACGCCGAAATTCTGGAATTTGCTTCCGATCAGCTTGAAGAAGAAGGCGTGGATCTGCAGATTGAAACATTTAATGACTATATCGTGCCGAACCAGGCGCTGGCTGAAGAGGAAATTGATGCCAACTATTTCCAGCACGTGCCTTACTTTGAATCACAGATTGAAGAAAATGACTATGACTTTGCCAATGCAGGTGCGATTCATATAGAGCCTATGGGCGTGTACTCCCAGGATTACGACAGCTTAGGTGAACTGCCGGAAGGCGCTGAAGTAATCATGAGCAGCTCTGTAGCAGACCACGGCCGTATTTTGAGCATGCTTGAAGACGAAGGCGTATTACAATGGAAGAAGATGCGGGCATCGAAGCAACAATAGATGACATCGCAGAGAACCAAAAAAACATTGAGTTCAGTGCCAATGTAGAAGCAGCTACGCTTCCAGGCTTACCAGAACGGCGAAGGCGATGCCGTATTTATCAATTCCAACTATGCGCTGGACAGCGACCTGAGCCCAAGTGAAGATGCTATTGCTATTGAAAGCGCCGAGGACAATCCTTACGCCAATATTATAGCGGTACGCAGCGGTGACGAAGATCGTGAAGAAATACAACACTGGTCGATGTACTGCATTCTGATGAAGTAAGATCATTTATTGAAGAAGAATACGAAGGCGCTGTGCTTCCTGCTGAAGGCGAAAACGCTGAATAAAATACTGTTCCTTAACAGTTTATGTTTTAACAAAGCAATCTAGTTTGTTATACTAAAAACAATAAGGGGGGCTATCCTGAAAGAGAACGCTTTTAGGCAGTCCTCCTTTTTTTTCCGTCCGGATAAAGTAAAGTGTGTTTCTTGAACTCTGTTTACATTTGTTATAAACTATAATGATAATAAAGTGAGAATGAGAAACCACTTTTGTGGTTAAAATAAAGTTAATGGAGGTTTTTTTACATGTCAGCATCAACTCTTAAAATCGAGATCTAACGGTTGAAATAGAAGGCTCAGAAATTATCAAGCACTTCAACCTTGAAATAAAAGGCGGGGAAATCCACGCTATCATGGGACCAAACGGTACCGGTAAGTCTACATTGGCTTCTGCTATCATGGGTCACCCAAAGTATGAAATTACCCACGGAAGCGTCATTCTTGACGGCGAAGATGTATTGGAAATGGAAGTGACGAGCGTGCAAAAGCCGGCTTGTTCCTTGCTATGCAGTACCCAAGCGAAATCAGTGGCGTAACGAACGCAGACTTTATGCGCTCTGCCATCAACTCAAAGCGCGAAGAAGGCGACGAGATTTCCCTGATGAAGTTTATCCGTAAAATGGACGAAAAAATGGATAAGCTTGAGATGAATCAGGCATTTTCCCAGCGTTATCTAAACGAAGGCTTCTCCGGCGGTGAGAAAAAGCGTAACGAAATTCTTCAGCTTCTTATGCTTGAGCCTAAAATTGCGATTCTTGATGAAATTGACTCTGGTCTTGATATTGACGCCCTTCGTGTCGTATCCAACGGAATCAACGAAATGAAAAGTGAAAGCTTCGGCTGCCTTATTATCACTCACTACCAGCGTCTTCTCAATTACATTACACCGGACAGAGTACACGTAATGATGCAGGGACGTATCGTTAAATCAGGCGGAGCAGAGCTTGCAGAACGCCTTGAAGCAGACGGTTATGACTGGATCAAAGAAGAACTTGGCATCGAAGACGAAAGAGTTGGAAACCAGCAGAAAGCGTAAAGAAGGGAGGTCACTATTTTATGTCAGTAGAAACAAAATGGACGTTTGATGAACAATACGTCAAAGAATTTTCCGAGCAGAGAGAAGAACCGGAATGGCTAACTGAGGAAAGACTTACTGCTTTCCATTTGATTGAGAAACTTGAGCTTCCTAAGCCGGAAAAAACTAAAATCACCAAGTGGAACTTCACGGAGTTCAAGCATCAGGGAACAGAAGCGGGCACGGTATCAAGCCTTTCTGATCTTCATACTGATGTTCAAAAGCTTATTAACGTAACAGAAGAAGACCAGAATCTTCTAGTTGTTAGAGATGGAAAGCCTCTTTATTACAGCCTTTCATCAGAAGCAAAAGAAAAAGGTGTTATTTTCACTGATATCGCAACGGCAGCGAAAGAGCACAGCGACCTGCTGAAGAAATATTTCATGGGTGAAGCAGTAAAAGTGGATGAAAATAAGCTTACTGCTCTTCATACAGCATTTCTAAGCGGCGGTGCATTTATTTACGTGCCTAAAAACGTTCAGCTGGAAAAACCTCTTCAGGCTGTATATTTCCAGGAAGATCCGGAAGCCGGCTTGTTCAACCATGTAGTATTGGCTACAGAGGACAACAGTGACGTAACGTACCTGGAAAACTACGTGTCATTCAACAGTGAACAGGAGTCAGCGGCAAACATTATCGCAGAAGTTTACGCAGGTCCTGCTTCGAAAGTATCCTTCGGCGCTGTAGATCATCTTGAAAAAGGGTTACAACGTACGTGAACCGCCGCGCGTGGCTCAGAAAGATGCCCGCATTGACTGGGCTTTAGGCCAGATGAATGACGGAAATACTCTTTCTGATAATACAACGGTTTTAAGAGAATGGTTCTTACTCCGACGTGAAATCTGTATCAATCGGCCGCGTACGCAGGCACAGGATTTCTGGACACAGATCATTCATTTCGGTAAGCACTCCGATGGACAGATTCTTACTCACGGCGTTATGAAAGATTCCGCCCGTGCTATTTTCAACGGTATTTCGAAAATTGAACACGGCGCAACGAATCAAACGGCGTACAGACTGAACGTGTACTGATGCTCAGCGAAAAGCACGTGGAGATGCGAACCCAATTCTTCTCATTGATGAAGATGACGTAACAGCAGGACACGCAGCTTCTGTAGGGCGTATCGATCCACTGCAGATGTTCTACTTGATGAGCCGCGGCTTGAGCCGTCTGAAGCCGAGCGTCTTATTATTCACGGTTTCCTTCAGCCGGTAGTAGCCGAGCTGCCTATCCAGGCGGTTAAAGATAGACTGACTGAGGTATCGAAAGGAAAGTGTACTAAATGGACATTCAGGAGATCCGTCGCCAGTTCCCTATATTAAATGAACAGGTCAACGGTCACCCTCTTGTTTATCTTGACAGCGCGGCGACTTCCCAGAAGCCGCAGCTGTATTGAGAAAATAGATGAATATTATAAGAAGTATAATTCCAATGTGCACCGCGTGTCATACGCTTGGCAGTATGGCAACCGATGGATATGAAGGAGCCGGAGAAAGTCCGGAATTTCCTTCATGCTTCTTCCGTAGAGAAATTATCTTCACGCGGGGAACTACTACTATTAATATCGTCGCCCAGTCCTACGGTGAAGCTAATCCTGCAGGAAGATGATGAAATTGTGCTCACTTATATGGAGCATCACAGCAACATCATCCCCTGGCAGCAGGCAGCAAAAAGAACCGGAGCAAAGCTGAAATACTGCCAATGAACGAGACGGTACACTTTCTATGGCAGATGTAAAAGAAGCGGTCGGCCCGAAAACAAAATCGTTGCGGTCACTCACGTTTCCAATGTGCTCGGCACGATAATCCCGGTAAAAGAAATCGCAGAAATTGCCCACGCCAATGACGCTGTCATTGTAGTGGATGGCGCTCAGGGCGCTCCGCACATTAAAGTGGATGTGCAGGAGCTTGACTGTGACTTTTACGCTTTTTCCGGCCATAAAATGGGCGGACCTACCGGTAATTGGCGTGCTGTTATGGCAAAAAAGCAACTGCTGAATAAAATGGAACCTGTAGAATTTGGCGGGGAAATGATTGATTTTGTCGACCTGCATGAATCGACCTGGAAAGAGCTTCCCTGGAAATTTGAAGGGGAACCCCAATCATTGCAGGGGCTATCGGTCCTTGGAGCTGCATTGATTTTATTAATAGCATTGGTTTTGATATAATAGAGTCACATGAAAAAGAACTTGCGGTACGCATGGAAGTCTTGAGTAATGTTGATGGTTAACAATTTACGGTCCGAAGGAAAGAGCAGTGTTTTTAATATTGATGATGTTCCACCCGCATGATGTAGCAACTGTCCTTGATTCAGAAGGCATTGCCGTTCGTGCCGGACACCATTGCGCCCAGCCTCTTATGAAATGGCTTGATGTAAGCTCTACCGCTCGTGCAAGCTTTTATATTTACAACACGAAGGAAGAAGTGGATCGTCTGCTGAAGGACTAATAAAAACAAAGGAGTATTTTGGTGATGTCTTCGCATAATAATCTTGATACTCTCTACCGCCAGGTTATTATGGATCATTACAAGAATCCCAGAAACCGCGGAGAGCTGGAAAACGAAACACTTCACGTCAATATGAACAACCACCTGCGGAGACCGCATTCAGCTTCAGCTTGAGGTAGAAGACGGCCTGATCAAAAACGCCAGCTTCATCGGGGAAGGCTGCTCCATCAGTTTGTCATCAGCTTCCATGATGACAGATATCGTAAAGGCAAATCCGTTGAGGATGCGCTGGAGCTTTCAGCTATTTTCTCTGATATGATGCTTGGCAAGGATTATGAAGAAGGCAAGTTTGACCTTGGCGACATTGAAGCTCTTCAGGGAGTCACAAAGTTTCCAGCACGTATTAAGTGTGCTACACTTGCGTGGAAGGCAATGGAAAAAGGCATCGATGAAAACGGGCATAACGAATAGCCCTATATATAAAGCACGAAAGCAAGGGGCTTATACGCCCCTGCTAACCTAAGGGAGGTATTCAAATGGCAAAAAAAATGCCGGAACTAGGCGATTACCAATATGGATTTGCTGATCGCGACGTATCCATTTTCCGCTCTGAGCGTGGATTGACTGAAGCAGTGGTTCGTGAGATTTCTTCAATAAAGGAAGAGCCGCAGTGGATGCTTGATTTCCGCTTGAAATCATTGGCTCAGTTTTACAAAATGCCAATGCCACAGTGGGGTGGAGACCTTACAGGCCTTGTATTTGACGATATTACGTATTACGTGAAGCCTTCTGAGCGTTCTGAAACATCATGGGACGAAGTACCGAGGAAATCAAAAATACGTTCGACAAACTTGGTATTCCTGAAGCAGAGCAAAAGTATCTTGCTGGTGTTCTGCGCAGTATGAATCAGAAGTGGTTTATCACAGCATGAAGCAGGAACTGACAGATCAGGGAATTGTGTTTAAAGATACCGATACGGCTCTTAAGGAAAACGAAGATATTTTCCGTGAGCACTTCGGAAAAACCATTCCGCCATCAGACAACAAATTCGCAGCACTTAACTCGGCCGTATGGTCCGGCGGATCGTTTATCTACGTGCCAAAAGGCGCAAAAGTAGATACCCCGCTTCAGGCATATTTCCGTATTAACTCTGAAAACATGGGACAGTTCGAAAGAACACTCATTATTGCTGATGAAGACAGCTCCGTACACTATGTAGAAGGCTGTACAGCTCCTGTATATACAACGAGCTCCCTTCACAGTGCCGTAGTTGAAATCATTGTTAAGAAGAACGCTTACTGCCGTTACACGACAATCCAGAACTGGTCTTCCAACATCTACAACCTCGTAACAAAAAGAGCAGTATGTGATGAAGGCGCCACAATGGAATGGGTGGATGGAAACATCGGCTCTAAGCTTACAATGAAATATCCTGCAGTTATTATGCGCGGCGAAGGCGCAAAAGGAACTATCCTTTCTATCGCCATCGCAGGTAAAGGACAGCACCAGGATGCAGGCGCAAAAGTAACGCACCTTGCACCAAACTGTTCCTCTACGATTGTATCGAAGTCGATCTCTAAGCACGGCGGTAAAGTAACGTACCGTGGTATTGCTCACTTCGGACGCAGATCAGCCGGCTCCTTCTCAAAAATCGAGTGCGACACGCTGATCATGGACAATGAGTCCACGTCAGATACAATTCCGTACAACGAAATTCTAAACAACAACATTACGCTTGAACACGAAGCGACGGTTTCAAAAGTATCAGAAGAGCAGCTCTTCTATCTAATGAGCCGCGGTGTCTCCGAGCAGGAAGCTACAGAAATGATCGTAATGGGCTTTATCGAGCCGTTTACGAAAGAGCTTCCGATGGAGTACGCTGTAGAAATGAACCGTTTGATCAGCTTCGAAATGGAAGGATCTATCGGTTAATAGTTTCTTATCATTTAGGATCGGCCTCTCAAGAGAGGCCGGTTTTTTTATGTATCGATGGCCTAAATCAAATAAAAACGGTACACAGAGGGAAAGATGCTCCGGCGTGTTTTCTTTCAGACGAAAAAGGCTATGAGAAAAGAAAGGAAGACAGGTAAGCTGAAGGAGGATAAGCGATGATTATTACAGGACTTACAGGATGGGGAGATCATGTTTCTTTGTATCCGCAGGGGATCAAGCCCGGAGAAAAGCTGGCTGAATATGCCGGCCATTTTCCAACGGTAGAGGTGGATGCAGCGTTCTATGCGGTCCAGCCTAAGAAAAATTATGATAAATGGATAAGAGATACTCCGGAACGTTTTTCTTTTATTGTAAAGGCCTATCAGGGCATCACAGGTCATGAACGTGGGGAAATTCCCTTTGCTTCCAAAGAAGAAATGTTTAAAGCATATGTCGATTCTGTACGGCCTGTCATGGAATCCGGTAAATTGGGGATGGTACTGTGCCAGTTTCCACCGTGGTTCGAATGCAATAAAGAAAACGTTGAGTATCTCCGCTATGTAAGGGATCAGCTGTCCGCCTTTCCGTGTGCGCTGGAATTCAGGCATCAGTCCTGGTTCGAACCGGAATTTAAAGAAAGAACCCTGGAATTTATGAAAAACGAGAAGTGGATTCACAGCATCTGCGATGAGCCGCAGATCGAAGGAGGTTCCGTTCCGATTGTGATGCACCCGACGCATAAAGAAAAAACGCTCGTGCGCCTGCATGGACGAAATACAGAAGCATGGAAAAAACCGGCCAAAGGAGAAAAATGGCGGGAAATCCGCTATCTGTATGATTACAATGATACCGAGCTCAATGAGTGGAAAGAGCGGGTGCAGACTCTCGAAAAAACCTCCGAAAATATTTATGTCGTTTTTAATAATAATTCCGGACGCCATGCGGCGCCTAACGCCAAGCGTTTTTTAGAAATGGCGGATATTTCATATGAAGGGCTGGCTCCGCGTCAGACTTCCCTATTCGACGAAGGCGATTTTTTTAAAAAATGGTATTATAATAAAAGAATGAAGAGCGGGCTGTGAAAGCAGACGAAGAAAGAAGGATTCTATGGATTGGTTACTGCTGGTCTTACTCGGCCTTGCGGCTGGAACATTTGGAAGCCTCCTGGGGCTCGGAGGCGGTATTATTGTCGTCCCGGCTCTTCTGGTCATGAGTGAGGTTGTCCCATCTTTTGCAGGTATTACTCCGCAGACAGCCGTAGGCACATCGTTATTAATCATGATTTTTACCGGAATGTCTTCGACTATTTCCTATACAAAGCAGAAAGTCGTTGATATGAAATCCGGTTTCATCTTTTTGGCAGGAAGCGGGCCCGGCGCATTATTTGGCGTCTGGCTTAATAAAGGCATGGAAACCAACGTGTTTCTTATTATTTTCGGCCTGTTTATGCTGTTTGTTGCTTTTGTTTTATTTATCCGGAACCGGTTAAAGCCGCTTCCGGTGAAGCGTACCTCTATTAAACGGGAGTACATAACAGAGCTGGGAGAAAAACAGGAATATGGATTTTCGCTCGCGCTCGGCCTGAGCATTGCTTTTGCTGTCGGGACGCTGTCAGGCCTGTTCGGTATTGGCGGTGGTTCGCTTATGGTCCCGGCAATGATTCTGCTGTTTGGCTTTCCTCCCCACGTTGCTGTGGCGACATCGATGTTCATGATTTTATTTTCCTCGATTATCAGCTCGATTTCCCATATATCACTGGGGAATGTAGAATGGCTGTATGCTCTTGCACTTATTCCCGGGGCGTGGTTTGGAGCTTCTATTGGAGCCGCGATTAATAAACGATTAAAAAGCAATACCCTGATTATACTGCTTAGATTCTTTTTAATTATTATTGCCTTTCGGCTTATCTGGCAGGGAATTCAGGGAATATAGAGAGAATAGTTGATAGGAGAAGGCGGTGTAGCAGGGTGTCAGCAATTGTCCCCATTACGATATATCATACCAACGATCTGCACAGTGATTTAACCCAGTGGACCTCCGCCGTTTCTTATTTAAAAGCGCAGCGGCGGTTTCACGATAAAAAAAAGGAAACATCTTTATTTTTTGATATAGGAGATCATACCGACCGCTCCCATGTGGTCACAGAAGCAACCAGAGGAAAAGGAAACGTGGAGCTTCTTAATGAAGCAGAAATTTCCCACGTGACGATAGGAAACAATGAAGGCATTACTTTTTCAAGGCAGGAGCTCGGAAGCCTTTACGAAAAAGCCAATTTCAAAGTGCTCCTTGCCAATTTATTTGATGAACAGGGAAAACGTCCGGAATGGGCGCTTCCTTATGACGTAATTGAAACAAAAGAAGGAATCAGAATGGGACTGATCGGCATTACTATTCCTTTTTATCCGTTTTATAACGAGCTGGGCTGGGATATTCAGGACCCTTTAATGCTGCTTCCAGGAATTTTGGAGAAAGTTAAAGCGCAGTCGGACATCGTTGTTCTGCTGTCTCACATGGGTCTGGATTATGATGAAGAAATAGCTGAATCCTTCCCGGATATTGATGTTATTCTAGGAGCCCACACCCACCATCTGCTCAAAGAAGCGGAAGTCATTAATCAGTCCCTGGTCGCTCAGTCGGCAAAAATGCATATTACGTAGGACAGGTTAACCTGGAATTTGATACGGAAAAAAGAGAGCTCGTGTCAAAAAAAGGGTACGCCGTAGACGTGAGCCATGAACCGCCCTCCCCGGAAACGGCCGGGCTTCTGCGGCGGCTGGAAACAGAGGCTGTAGCAGAAATGCATGAGGAAATAGCCCGGATTCCTTCGGCGCTTCCCGTCTCCTGGACAGAACCGTCCCCTTTTGCTGATTTACTGGCAGAAGGCCTCCGGGATTGGTGCCAAACGGATCTGGCTTTAATAAATTCCGGGCTGCTGCTTGAATCATTAGCTCCAGGCCCGGTTACGAAAGAAGATATCCACCGGCTCTGTCCTCATCCGATTAATCCAGCGGTGATCGAGGTCTCAGGAGCCGTTTTGAAAGAATCCATTCACGCAGCCTATACACAAAAGATGATTCATCTTCCTTTGAAAGGACTTGGCTTCAGGGGAATTAAACTCGGCGTGCTGGCGTTCAGCGGCATTACTATAGAAATGGGAACAGCAGGAGAGGACGCTCTTGTGAAAAAAATAAAAATCCAGGGCGCAGACATCGAAAACAAAAAAATGTACCGGGTAGCAGCTCCGGACATGTTTACATTCGGACCGTTATATCCCGGACTATCCCAGACAAAGCAGAAAAAATATTTTATGCCGGAAATGATGAGAGACGTGCTTCAATTCATACTGGAAAAGAAATATTCATAAAAGGCAGGTAGGTAACATGAAACAGTATTTAGATTTATGCAGCCATATTTTGGAACACGGTACAGAAAAAAGCGACCGCACCGGAACAGGTACTATCAGTACATTTGGTTACCAGATGCGCTATTCGCTGGAGGACAGTTTTCCTGTCCTGACGACGAAAAAGCTCCATCTCCGGTCGATTATTCATGAACTGCTGTGGTTCTTAAAAGGTGACACAAATATCGATTATTTGAAAGAAAACAATGTACGTATCTGGAACGAATGGGCAGACGAAAATGGAGACCTGGGTCCCGTATACGGCAAACAGTGGCGGTCATGGGAAGGCGCCAATGGACGAACGGTAGACCAGATCTCCGATGTGATCAAACAGATTAAAGAAAACCCGGATTCGCGCCGGCTTATTGTAAACGCCTGGAACGTAGCGGAAATTGATGATATGGCTCTGGCACCATGCCACTGTCTATTTCAGTTTTACGTCAATGACGGAAAGCTTTCCTGCCAGCTTTATCAGCGCAGTGCAGACGTATTTCTCGGCGTGCCGTTTAACATCGCAAGCTATGCCCTGTTAACAAAAATGATCGCCCAGGTCACCGGCCTGCAGGCACACGAATTTATTCATACGCTTGGTGACGCCCATATATACAGCAATCATCTTGAACAGGTGAATCTTCAGCTTACAAGGGAAACAAGAGAACTGCCGCAGATGAAAATTAATCCTGACGTAACATCCATATTTGATTTCACGATTGATGACTTTGAATTAACCGGCTATGACCCGCATCCTCATATTAAAGGAGAGGTCTCCGTATGATTTCATTTGTTGCCGCTATGGATAAGAACCGTCTCATTGGAAAAGACAATCAGCTTCCGTGGCACCTTCCCGCCGATCTGAAACACTTTAAAAAAGTAACGAGCGGCGGAACCATTGTAATGGGACGCAAAACCTTTGAATCGATCGGAAAGCCGCTTCCCAACCGAAGGAATATTATTGTAACAAAAAATAAAACGTTTCAGGCGGACGGCTGCGAGGTCATTTATTCCCTTGAGGAAGTCCAGGAGCTTGAAAAAAAAGAAGAAGAATTTTTCGTTATCGGTGGGGCGGAAATTTTTAACGCCTGTCTGCCGTATGCGGATAAAATGTATTTAACCCATATCGATGAATCATTTGAAGGAGATACCTTTTTCCCGGAATGGAACACGGCAGCATGGGAAAAGCTTGAAGAAGAACAGGGTGCTGTCGATGACAAAAATAAGCACCCCCACCGCTTTATTACATGGCAGAAAACCAAAAAATAATGCGGGCAGAGCAGATAGACAGAAAGAAGCCTTTCAATACGGAAGGCTTTTTCCAGTTTAAAAATATTTTGACAAATCCAAAAATAAAAATTATAATAAAATAACGAATTATCAGACAAAAGTTCTAGGAAGGAGGACGCTACAGCAGGCGCTGCCCAGGCAGCAGAGAGAAAGTATACTTAAAAAAGAGAAAAGCAGCACTCCTGCTATATTTTCTGAATATTCTATACAGGGTGATGTAAAACATAAAGGGGGAACACACGATGGAAGCCAGAGAACAATGGGGCACTAGAGCAGGTTTTATTATGGCTGCAATTGGTTCAGCCATCGGGCTGGGCAACATATGGCGCTTTCCCGCAGTAGCTTATGACGGCGGTGGCGGAGCCTTTTTTATTCCATATCTTATCGCACTTCTTACAGCGGGTATTCCGCTTTTAATTATGGAGTTTACGATTGGTCATAAATACAGGGGATCGGCTCCGCTGAGCTATTCCCGGATGAGCAAGAAAACAGAATGGATTGGATGGTGGGCGGTGTTTGTCGCGTTTGTCATTTCCACGTATTATTCTGTTATTATTGCCTGGGCCATGAGCTACAGCGTTTTTGCCCTTAATCAGTCATGGGGTGAAGATACGGAAGGATTTCTGTTTGGGGAATACCTGCAGGCGTCTGATGCGGGCCAGATCGGAAGTCTTGTGCCGGGAGTGCTTATTCCGCTGATTATCGTATGGATCATTACGCTCGGCGTTTTGTTTAGAGGCGTGCAGCGGGGCATAGAGATTGCCAACCGTATTTTTATTCCGACTTTGGTCGTTATCTTTTTAATTATTTGTATCCGCGCCGTAACGCTTCCAGGAGCTGCATTAGGGCTGCAGGCTTTCTTTGAGCCGGATTTCAGCGCTATTACGTCCGGTGAAGTATGGGTGGCCGCCTACGGACAGATATTCTTTAGTTTATCGATTGCATTTGCAATCATGATAACGTATTCCAGTTATCTTCCGAAGAAGTCGGATATTACAAACAATGCGTTTATTACCGGATTCAGTAACTCCAGCTTCGAACTGCTTGCAGGTATCGGCGTATTCGCTGCGCTTGGCTTTATGGCGACTCAGGCAGGTGTTGCAGTAGATGAAGTCGTAGCAGGGGGCATCGGTCTGGCCTTTGTCGTCTTCCCTCAGATCATTAATGCTTTTCCGGCACTAAGCGGCCTGTTTGGATTTCTTTTCTTCCTGTCGCTCGTTCTGGCAGGACTGAGCTCGCTTATTTCCATTTCAGAAACATATGTAAAAGGAATCTCTGAAAAATTCAATATCTCCAGAGCTAAATCCGTAGCCATAGGCGGTGGAGCTGCAGCTCTCATATCCTTAATTTTCGCGACAAACGGCGGAATTAACTTCCTGGACGCTGCCGATTACTTTATTAACCAATTCGGTGTAGCACTAATCGGACTTGTGGAAGTAATTGTAGTAGCCTGGTTTCTCCGGAAGCTTCCTGAATTTCAGGAGCACGCGAACGGAGTCTCAGATATCCCGCTTGGTTTATGGTGGAGAGTATGTCTGGGCATCATTACGCCGATTATCCTCGGTTACATGATGTTCAGCCTGTTCGTACAGAATCTGTTTCGTCAATTTGACACAGAAACAGGAAACTATGAAGGATACGCTAATTCCTTCGTTGTAATCAGCGGCTGGTCCGTAGCACTCTTTGCTCTTGCCGCTGGTATTGTTCTTTCATTTGTGAAATGGAAAAACAAGCCTGAATTGGCACGCAGAGATGAAGGGGGTAAAAAATAATGACAGCCGGTGCGATTATAATGATGATTATAGGGATTGTAATTATCTGGGGAGGCCTTGCTGGCAGTTTACTGTATGCAAGAACGGTTTCCAAAAGAAAATAAATGAAGGCAGCTGCTTACTGGATAAGCGGCTGCTTTTTTTATGATTACAGGGGAAAAGGCAATCATGTGAAAACGAACGGTACATTTGTCGAGGCAGTATAGAACATGTTAAAGTATTAATATCAAAGTCTTCTTTGACAGGGTACGATGGTTTATAATGAGGCTGAGGAAAAGAATGGGGAGTGAGCGGTTTGGCAAAAACAGAAGAATACCTTCGTAAGCCGGAATGGCTGAAGATTAAATTAAATACAAACGACTCGTATAAGGGTCTTAAGAAAATGATGCGTGAAAAAAACCTTCATACCGTATGTGAAGAAGCACGCTGTCCTAATATTCATGAGTGCTGGTCTGAAAGAAAAACAGCAACATTTATGATTCTGGGCGATGTGTGTACGCGCGCATGCCGGTTCTGTGCAGTAAATACAGGACTGCCAAATGAATTGGACTGGCAGGAGCCGGAACGTGTTGCAGAGTCCGTAGAGCAGATGGGACTGAAGCATGTCGTTATTACCGCAGTTGCAAGAGATGACCTGAAGGACGGCGGATCGACCGTGTTCGCAGAGACGGTTAGAGCAGTGCGCCGCCGCAATCCGAACTGCACCATTGAAGTACTTCCTTCAGACATGATGGGCGTGCAGGAAAACCTGGAAACGCTGATGGAAGCTCGTCCGAATATCCTGAACCACAATATTGAAACAGTAAAACGGTTGACGCCAAGAGTGCGCGCCAGAGCTACATACGAGCGTTCACTTGAATTTCTGCAGCGTTCCAAAGAAATTCACCCGGATATTCCAACCAAATCCAGCCTGATGATCGGCCTTGGAGAAACAGACGAAGAAATTATTGAAACAATGGATGACCTTCGTGCGCATAATATTGATATTATGACAATTGGCCAGTATCTTCAGCCGACGAAGAAACATCTAAAAGTTAAAAAATACTACTCGAACCTGAAGAGTTTGCGAAAATTCAAGGAAATTGCCATGGAAAAAGGCTTCAGCCACTGTGAAGCCGGTCCGCTTGTCCGTTCTTCTTATCACGCTGATGAGCAGGTTAACCAGGCCCAGGTACACGAAG
Organism: Sinobaca sp. H24; assembly: GCF_023845525.1. Lineage (NCBI taxonomy): Bacteria > Bacillati > Bacillota > Bacilli > Caryophanales > Sporolactobacillaceae > Sinobaca > Sinobaca sp. H24. Next base: position 134,372 of record NZ_JALBWT010000011.1, on the reverse strand, counting down.
AAGCAAATAAATATAAACAGGCTGAATAATCAATACGTGACCGGTTCCCTTTTAACGGGAGCCGGTTTTTACAAAAGGAGGGAAAGCAATGGTGGAAGTTCAGGGTTATACGTACGAAGTGGTTGAAGAAAACCGCTCCGGCTGGAACGAAGAAGTATTTATAGAACGTTACAGCGAGGTGCTTCATAAATATGACTATATTCTGGGGGACTGGGGGCACGAACAGCTCCGCCTGCGTGGATTTTTTGATGATTCGCGGAAAAAAGTTTCCTATGACATGAAAATAAGCACGCTTCATGATTACCTGCTGGAGTACTGTAACTTTGGCTGCGCTTATTTTGTAGTAAAAAAACAGAAAAAACAGGAACAGCCGGAAGCAGAGACGGAAGAAAAAGAAGAAGTGAACTCATAAAAAAAGGCCTCCGCCGCAGCGGAAGCCTTTTTACGTTATATTAATATTCCACAATCGCTTCGAGTAGAAAAGCCCGCAGTTCTTCAGCTGTTTCCTCATCGATCTGATAGGCATCTTCGAGCAGCCCCTGCTCTTCGAGGTCATCGACTCCCAATAGGGCAAAACGCTGGGTGCGTATGTCAAGGACAACCTGCTTTCCGTAATAGCGCTCGGTGGAAATAAGAGCCAGGTCAAATCGCTCATCGTTATCTCCCATAAAGCTTACAAATCGGATGCTGGATTCCTCTTCTTCATCATGAATATAAAAACGGTCGCTCATAGCTGTATTCCTCCTTTACTCATCATCTGCAAGCAGATGCGGTTTATTCTGCAGACGGTGGTGTGCTTTAATATACCGTACTGTTCTGGTTTTAGCCCGCATCACGATGGAATCTGTTTCCACCAGGTCCCCACCAAGAAAACGGACCCCTTCCAGAAGCTCTCCGGAAGAAACGCCTGTCGCGGCAAAAATAGCATCATCGCCTTTTACAAGGTCATGTAAATGCAGAAGCTGGCGCGGATCTGTTAAACCCATCGCAATACAACGCTGTTCTTCTTCTTCATTATCCGGCACGAGCCGGGCCTGCATATCGCCGCCGAGCGCTTTAATCGCTGCAGCGGATATGACGCCTTCCGGGGCGCCGCCGGTACCTACAAACAAATCGATGCCCGTCTGCGGAAGGGAGGTGGCAATCGAAGCGCCGACATCCCCGTCTCCGAACAACTTAACGCGTGATCCTTTAGCGCGGACCCGGTCAATGATATCCTGATGACGCTCCCGGTCCTGAATAATAACCGTAACATCCCGGGTCCGTTTATTGTTCATTTTTGCTACAATATCAATTGTTTTTTCAATAGGATCATCCAGTCTCACCAGACCGGCTGCTTCCGGTCCGACAACGAGTTTTTCCATATACATATCGGGAGCGTGGAGCAGCGTACCGCGGTCCCCAAGAGCCAGAACGGCCATCGCGTTGCCGCGGCCGTTGGCCACAATATTGGTTCCTTCCAGCGGATCAACGGCGATGTCTACTTCCGGTCCGTGGCCGTTGCCGACCTCTTCGCCAATGTAGAGCATTGGAGCTTCATCGAGCTCTCCTTCTCCAATTACAACGGTTCCTTTGCAGCTGACGGAATCAAAAATAAGCCGCATCGCAGAAGTGGCCGCATCATCAGCTTCTATTTTTTTTCCTCTTCCCATCCACTGCGCCGATGAAATAGCTGCGGCTTCGGTCACTCGAATTACTTCTAAAGCTAATTCTCTATCCATTTTCTCTCTCCTTTTATGTACTATCCTTAAAAAAGCAAACTGCAATCAGCAGTCTTTATCCTATCATATTATAGAAGATTTGCGCGTGATACGGTTTGAAAAGCTCCTATGATATACTAGTTTTATTATGCAGATCAGGTACAGGGGGAATGAACGATGTATTTTGTAGACCGGGAGAAAATTGAAGCCCAACTGGCTTATATAGAGTCTTTGTATGAAGCTGTCACGTCTTTTCAATCGATGGGGGACATGATCCAGCGCCTCGCTTTGGAAAGACTGGCACAAGGATGGATTGAAGCGATTATTGATACGGGAAACCAGATGATAGACGGATTTATTATGAGGGATCCGGGGAGCTATGAAGATATCCTCGCAATTCTGGAAGACGAAAAGGTGATCCCGGACGAAGTATTTGCAGGTCTCACCCGATTAATTAAATTGAGAAAAACATTAACCCGCGACTATATGGAAATAGACCATGATGTATTATGGAAAAATGTCCAGTCGGAAGCGGAATACGTAAAGCAGTTTCCGGACTGCGTGCGCACGTATATTGAAAAAGAACTTGGACCGGTGTCCGCATTTCTGCCGGAAAATAAACAGGATAACAACTAGGAGAGGTACAAAATGAAACCTTACGAAGGATATATGCTCGATTTGGATGGAACAGTATATAGAGGAAAAGAGCCGATACCGGAAGCTATAGCTTTTATTCATCAATTAAAAGAGGCCGGTCTTCCTTATTTATTCATAACAAACAATTCCTCTGCCACACCTGAAGAGGTCAGTCTTAAGCTCCAGGCATTTAATGTTCCGGCAGAACCCGCCCAGATCTGGACAACAGCTCTTGCGGCTGCAGCCTATGTGAAAGCTGGACCAGCTCCGCACACAGCCTACATTATCGGTGAAACCGGGCTGCTTCGTGCGATGGAAGAGGCTGGTGTCGAATATACAGAAGAGAACCCGGCCTATGTAGTGATGGGAATAGACCGCGGCATCACTTATGAAAAACTGGCTAAAGCAGCGCTTGCGGTAAGGAATGGAGCTGTCTTTATTTCCACGAACAGTGATAAAGCTCTTCCTACGGAAAGAGGATTTCTTCCGGGGAACGGGGCACTTACCTCTGTTGTACAGACAGCGACCGGACAGGATCCGGTCTTTATCGGCAAACCGGAACAAGTTATTATAGAGCAGGCCCTTTATATACTCGGCACGCCGCTCGAAAAAACGGTGCTGATTGGTGACAATTATGATACAGATATTTTAGCAGGCATCCGCACCGGTATGGATACGATTCATGTGCAGACAGGCATTACGAGCCTCGAGGAAATCGAGCAGAAGCCGGTGCTGCCTTCGTACAGTATACAAAGTATGGCAGACTGGACACTTATGAAGGAAAACGAAGAAAAAAAGCAGCAAAAAGTAGTATAGTAATGTCCTTTATAAAAAGACATGTTTCCCCCTTGTAAACATGCAGGGTAATTCGTTACAATGGACAATATACCTTTAAGTAAAGAGAGAATGAAGCAGTCAGTGGTGAGGAGTGGAGAGAATGAGCAGGGATATACAAATTGGATTACTCGGATCAGGAACCGTTGGAACAGGGGTCCTGCAGATTATTAGAGACCATCAGAAGGATTTAGCGCATCAGGTGGGTTCCGGTATTCAGGTAAAGAAAGTACTTGTCCGGGACATGAATAAATACCAGGATATTGAAAATGCAGGAGAGCTTCTCACAGATAAAGTAGAAGACATTCTGCAGGATGACGATATTAAAGTGGTAATTGAGGTAATGGGCGGAATTGATGAAGCAAAAGACTATATCATCCGGGCACTGAAAAACAAAAAAAATGTAGTCACAGCAAATAAAGATCTGATTGCCCTTCACGGAGCAGAGCTTGTGAAAATTGCTTCAGAAAACAGCTGTGACTTATTCTATGAAGCGAGTGTAGCGGGTGGAATCCCGATTATACGCGGCCTTACCGAAGGACTTTCCTCCGACCGGATTTCGCAGATGATGGGGATTGTAAACGGAACAACGAATTATATTTTAACAAAAATGAGCCAGGACGGACGGGCTTATGATGACGTATTAGCGGAAGCACAGGCACTTGGATTCGCTGAAAGCGACCCAACGTCGGACGTAGAAGGTCTTGATGCAGCACGCAAAATGGCTATTCTTGCTTCCCTTGGTTTTTCTATGGATGTAGAGCTTGAAGATGTAGATGTCCGGGGTATTACGACCGTGACCATTGATGATATTAAATATGCCGAGCAGATGGGCTATGCATTAAAGCTGATCGGCCTTGCCAAACGGGACGGCGACCGGATTGAATTAACGGTGCAGCCGATGCTCCTTCCCGCCAAGCACCCATTGTCTTCGGTACATGATGAATACAATGCAGTGTATGTTTATGGCGACGCGATTGGCGAAACGATGTTTTACGGACCGGGCGCCGGCTCCCTGCCGACGGCAACAGCTGTCGTTTCCGATCTGGTGACGGTAGTGAAAAATATGAAGCTTGGCGTCAGCGGCAGAAGCATTGTTCCGCCGTTGTATCATAAACAAATGAAAACCCATGATGAAGTGCAGTCCAAATACTTTATCCGCCTTCACGTGAAAGATCAAACGGGAACGTTTGCGGCACTGACTTCTGTATTTGCCAAAGAAAATGTAAGCTTTGAGAAATTAATGCAGTGGCCGATTGAACATCAGATCGCGGAAGTAGCCGTTATCACGCATACAACGACTAAGTCGGTATACGAAAGAATTTTTGCAGAACTGGAAAAAATGGACGTTGTTGTGGCAGTCAAAAGCAGCTATCGTGTCGAGGGAGGAAACGCAGAATGAGCAGTTGGAAAGGCCTTTTGGAAACGTACAAAGAATTTTTACCGATAACAGATGAAACACCTATTTTATCTTTAAGAGAGGGAAATACTCCTCTAATCCCGCTTGAAAAGCTCTCCAAAGAGTGGGGCGTGGATATTCATGTCAAAACAGAGGGCACCAACCCGACCGGTTCGTTTAAAGACCGCGGCATGGTAATGGCTGTAGCGAAAGCAAAAGAAGAAGGCAGTAAAGCAATTATCTGTGCTTCCACAGGCAATACGTCAGCAGCAGCAGCAGCCTACGGGGCCCGTGCAGGTCTTCGCTGTATCGTTGTTATTCCTGAAGGCAAAATTGCGCTTGGAAAGCTGGCGCAGGCTGTTATGTATGGAGCCGAAGTGTTTGAAATCCAGGGGAACTTCGACAATGCCCTTGAGATTGTAAAGCTGATCAGCGAAAAAGAACCAATCACCCTCGTTAATTCGGTGAATCCGTACCGCATTGAAGGCCAGAAAACCGCTGCATTTGAAGTGTGTGAGCAGCTTGGACGCGCGCCTGACGTACTTTCGATACCAGTCGGAAATGCCGGCAACATCACAGCGTACTGGAAGGGGTTTAAGGAATATCATGAAAGAAACGGTACCGGTCTTCCGCAGATGCGCGGTTTTGAAGCAGAAGGATCAGCCGCTATTGTAAGAAATGAGATTATTGAAGAGCCGGAAACGATTGCTACGGCGATCCGTATCGGCAATCCAGCGAGCTGGACGAAAGCTGTAACGGCAGTCAATCAATCCAACGGAAAAATTGATATGGTCACAGACGAAGAAATCCTCGAGGCATACCAGCTGCTAGCCCAGACCGAAGGTGTCTTTGCAGAACCTGCTTCATGCGCTTCAGTAGCCGGTTTGAAAAAGCAGATCGAAAGCGGGGAAATTGCTAAAGGGTCCACCGTAGTCTGCGTGCTGACTGGAAACGGACTGAAAGACCCAAGCACAGCTATCGATACGATTACGGTTAAGCCTACTGTGCTGCCAAACAGCCGGGAGGCCTTCCTCGAACAAATAAAAGGAGGTGTCGTGAGTGAGGGGTGAAAAGTTGGTCGTCACTGTACCAGCAAGCTCCGCTAACCTGGGGCCGGGCTTTGACTCCATCGGCCTGGCGGTTGATCGTTATTTAACAATGGAGGTCACGCTTGCTGAAGAATGGTCTTTTACCTCGGATTCAGCTGAATTAGAAGGTATTCCTTCCGGAAAAGACAACCTTATCTATATTGTTGCAGAGACGCTGGCAAAGGAGCTCAACAAAGAGCTTCCTGCCTGCCATGTGCATATGACGACCAATATCCCGCTTGCAAGAGGTCTCGGAAGCAGTGCAGCGGCGATCATTGCCGGCATCGAAATGACTGATCAGATAACATCTGCAGATATGACGAAAGAAGAAAAAATGAGGTTCGCAAGTATTTGGGAAGGGCATCCGGATAATGTAGGGCCCTGCCTTTACGGCGGCCTTATTATTGGCGCCCATAGCATAGATGCAACAAGCATGGTTCATGCCGGTGTACCGGATATTGATATTGTTATTGCGGTGCCGGAGCAGGAGCTGATGACTAAAAAAGCCCGGGGGATTCTGCCAGCGCAGCTTCCGTACAAAGAGGCAATTAAAGGCAGTGCGGTAAGCAATGTCCTGACTGCCGCTATCCTGACCGGCAACTGGGAACTTGTCGGCGATATGATGGTGCGTGACGTATTCCACCATCCTTACCGTGCCGGTCTCGTTCCCGGCCTGATGGACATTATGCAGGAGGCAAAAGCCTACGGTGCTCACGGTGCTGCATTAAGCGGTGCCGGCCCCACTGTATTATGCATTGTCCCTAAAGGAGACGGAGAAAAAGTAAGGGAAAAAATCCAGATTGATTATCCTGCTTTTGACGTGCAGATCGCAGCGCCGGATCATAAGGGATCACAGGTATACTACGTAAAATTAGACGCAGGAGTGGAAATTCCCTCCTAACGAAAAAGAGTACGCTCCCGGCAGGGAGCGTACTCTTTTGATTCGTATGAATTACTATCCGTATGAAGGAGTGCTTAAAATACCTGCTCTATTTCAACAACGCCCGGTACTTCTTCTAAAAGGGCGCGCTCGATTCCTGCTTTAAGAGTAATCGTTGAAGAAGGGCAAGATCCGCATGCTCCCATTAGGCGGACTTTTACAATACCGTCCTCAATATCTACGAGCTCAACGTCACCGCCGTCGCGAAGTAGAAATGGGCGCAGCTTGTCTAATACTTCTAGTACCTGTCCGTTCATATCTTCAGTAGTTTGTGGCATGATGTATCTCTCCTTTCTTTGCCTTTATTATAGTACCTCTTGTAAAGATAGTCTATAATTAAAGGAACTTAAGTTATATTCTACTATGAATTGCTTTTCTATGACAACTAATGCGAAGCATTCTCACTACTATTTTCTAAATAACTTTAAAAAACACCGTTATGCCGGGCTTTGCGCAGAAAAAAAGAAAGAAGGGATCAACTATGAATCAACCCATTACAATAAAAGTGTACGGGTCAGAGGAAAAATGCTCCGGATGCGTACAGCTTCCTTCAAGCATCGAAACAAAAGAATGGCTGGAAGCGGCGCTGCAGAGAAAATATCCGGATAAACCGCTGGATGTCGTCTATGTCGATATGCATCAGCCAAACGGAAAAGAAGAAGAGGAAACGGCCCGGGATATAATAGAGAATAATAGAATTTATCCGCTCGTACTGGTAAACGGCGATATTATTGCAGAGGGTAATCCAAGGCTGAAAAAAGTGTATGAATATATTGAAAAGCTCCCTTCCTGAGAAGAGAGCTTTTTTAAACATTTATACGCCGTTATGGTTTTTATACATCCAAAGAACGCCGCTTTTCAGCATACGGGCGACACGGCCTGTAACAGCAGCTTTTTCACCCATCATACCAAAGCCGTGCTTTTTACCGAGGGAACCGAGTACGCCCTTTAATTTGATTTCAGGCAGCGTCTCCGGGATGGATTCACCCTTCCATCTCTTTTTAAGAACCATCGCAATCTGTTCTGCCTGGCCTTCAGCTAGCTGGGCACTCGGCGCGTGAGGAAGGCTGGCACAGTCGCCGACCACGAAGACGTTTTTGTTGTCCGGCAGGTGGTGTGGGGCGTTAGTATAACGCGGCCTCTTGGGTCTTTTTCCACGTCCATATCCCGGACTACTTTGTTGGCTGAATGCCGGCCGTCCAGATAATTACATCGGACTCCAGTGGTTCCCCGTGGTTGTAAATCGTATGCTCATCCACCTGGGTAATGTCGGAGTTACTGATTACCTCTACCTGATGGTCTTCAAACCATTTTTGTACGTATTTGCTCAGACGATTTGGGAACATCGGCAGAATGGTATCACCGCGGTCAAACAAGCGTATTCTTAAATCAGAACGGCTTTCACGGAGTTCGCTGGCGAGTTCCACTCCGCTCAGTCCCGCCCCAACAATGGAGACGCTGGAGTTTGCGGGAAGGCTGTTAAGCACCTGATAGCTTTTCCGGGTCGCCTCCATTGTCTGGATGCTGTACGTGTGCTCCGCAGCGCCCGGTACTTCATGAAATTTATCTTCACAGCCAAGACCTACAATCAGACTGTCAAAGGCTACCGGGTTTTCCCCTTTCATATGAACAAGATTACTGTCCATATCAACGCGGTCAATGGTGCCAAACTGGAGGCGGAGCTGTTTGTGGGTAGGGAAAGGAACCCTTACCTGATGGTCTGATTCTGTGCCGGCGGCAAGGGCATAGTATTCGGTTTTCATACAGTGGTAAGGAAGTTTATCTATAAGCACAATTTCGACGTCAGCTGGAAGATCGTTGGTGAGCAGGCGCTGCAGCAGGCGCAGGCCGCCGTACCCTCCGCCTAGTATAACAACTCTTTTCATTGTTTCATGTCCCCTTTTTGTAGTGATGCTATGGAGGCTTGTATACATCATAGCCATCATTTCTTCTATAAATTCCTCCCGGTTAACAGCAGTGCTCGTTGCCAGCAGGTAATGAAAATGACTGTTCATAATATGGCTCCATGCAGGAATATCGAGGTGAGGCTTTATTTCTCCCCGCTGTTCACTGTCATAAAGAAGCTGCTCCCAGTGGCTGCGCAGCAGCACTTCATGCTCGACAACGTGCTGCCACACTTTTCTTGTCAGCTGCGGATTCAGCTGGTATTCTCCAAGAAAGTAGCTGACGTAGGCGCGGATTCTCGAAAATAGTGCAAGACGCTGCAGTGCATATTTATCGATATAGGATTCTACTTGGTGAAGCCTGTCTTCTGCCAGAGACTGCATGATCGATTCTTTCGTAGGGAAGTAATTAAAAAAAGTTCCTTTTGCTACGTTGGCAGCTTCGGTTATTTCCTGGACAGTCGTATCATCAAATCCTTTTTCCCGAAAGAGATAAAGCGCTTCCGAAAGAATTTTCTGTTTTGTACGTTCTTTTTTCTGCATTCTATTCATAACTCGACCTCTCCGTTGCTTCAAAGGATACTTTGTATCAAAAGTGACCCTGGTCAATTTTATTATAAAGATTTTAGATCGACATTACAACAACTGGAAAATAGTCAGAAAACTTATAATGAAGAAATAAATAGAGTAGATACGTTGACGGTTGGAAGCATAGAACGGTAGGATAATTGCAGAGCTGAAAAGAGGGTGGGAAAGCAAATGAGACCAATTATAGAATTTTGCCTGAGTAATCTGGCCAGCGGATCCCAGGCAGCCATGGAAAAACTGGAAAGAGATCCTAACTTTGATATCATCGAATACGGCTGTCTTGGAAACTGCGGCTTATGTGCGGATACAAACTATGCGCTGGTTAATGGGGAAGTCGTTGAAGGAGAAACCCCTGATGAACTGGTCGATAATATATATCAGTATTTAGAAGAAAATCCAATGTTTTAACTGGAAGGGGATGCAGGTATGGTATTTCTAACGTTTGAAAATACATGGCCATATGAAAAGATGGGAAACGACATTTACGTGCAGGAATGCCCTTACTGCGGAGAAGAGAACGTGCTGACTCACTTGACCAGGGATAATCTGCAGAGAGCAAAAGAGGAAATAAAAACACCGCTTATTATGCCGTGCTGTTTCACGCGGATGGTCATTATACAAGCAGACGAAGATTACTTTTGGACAGAGGATAAATTGAGGGGAGCAGGACGATGAAGTTTACAAAAATGCATGGGTTGGGAAACAGCTATATTTATATTGATTTATTTGAAGAGGAACTGGAAGAAAAAAGCCTGGGCGAACTTGCCGTTTACGTCTCCGACAAAAACAGGGGAATAGGGGCGGACGGATTAATTCTTATTGAACCGTCCCGGACAGAAGATGCCCGGATGAGAATATTCAATGCGGACGGCTCAGAAGCGATGACATGCGGAAACGGCCTGCGCTGCACAGCGAAGTACGTATTCGAAAAAAAGTATGTAGAAAACGAACGGTTTACGATTGAAACAAAGGGCGGCACCGTAAAAGCAACGGTACATCCGGATCATTCCAAATCCATCGTCGATATGGTTACTATTGATATGGGAGAACCGCGCCTTGCAAAGAAGAGTATTCCAATGATATCCGGTGATCCGGATAGTGAAGCGGTTCGTGAAATGCTGGAAGCAGGCGGCACAAGCTTTGAAATAACAGCACTATCGATGGGGAACCCGCATGCCGTTCTGTTTGTAGAGGATACGACGGAAGCACCTGTTCATACGCTGGGTCCTCTTCTGGAAAAGCATGAAGTGTTTCCAGAGCGTGCTAATATTGAATTTGTTCATGTTGTATCTGAGACAGAAATGAATTTTCGCGTATGGGAGCGAGGCACCGGCGAAACACAGGCATGTGGCACAGGAGCCTGCGCGGCTGTTGCAGCAGCTGTTTTAAACGGAAAAATGCAGAAAAACAAAGAAATTACTGTACACCTGCCCGGTGGTGATTTATTTATTACATGGCAGAAAGACGGACACATCTCTATGAATGGTGCAGCAGAAACGATATGTGAAGGCACATTAAAAAACAGACCCCGGTAGGGTCTGTTTTTTTGTAGATTAATATCTTTTAATTTCGTTGTAGAACGTGTCACGCTCAATTGGCTGCTTGTTCGCACCTTTGATCAGGTGAACTAATTCTTTTCTCGTTAATCCCTGTGAAGTAAGGGCACCAACAGAGTGGGAAATTCTTTCTTCAATAAGCGTGCCGTGAATATCATCCGACCCGAATGTGAGGGCCATCTGAGTAAGCTGCGGACCAATGTTAATCCAGTAGGCTTTAATATGGTCGAAATTATCAAGCATAAGACGGGATATAGCAATAGTACGCATATCGTCATAAGCAGACGTTCTCCGGTTCAGCCCGGCGCCGACATTACGCGGCTGCATCGCAAGCGGAATAAACACCATAAAGCCATTCGTTTTATCCTGAAGCTGGCGGAGCCGGTCCATATGGATTAAGCGTTCTTCAAATGTATCGATAGAGCCGTAAAGCATTGTAGCATGTGTTTTCATACCGAGATCGTGTGCAATTTCATGTGCTTCCAGCCATTCATCTGTAGAAGCCTTATCCGGGCTCATTTTAGCGCGGTAGCGTTCTGTAAGAATCTCAGCGCCGCCTCCTGGAAGAGTGTCCAGGCCGGCGTTCATGAGCTCCTGAAGCACTTCTCTCATGGAAAGGCCGGAAATTCTGGAAAAGAATTCGATTTCAGCGCCGGTATATGCTTTAATAGCGGCTGAAGGATAGTGCTTCTTAAGCGCACGAATTGTGTTTAAATAGTATTCAAATCCAACTTCTACATTATGTCCGCCGACGATATGAAATTCACGGATATTATCATTCCAGCGTTTTTCAACATACTCAAGAAGCTCATCCTCATGCATTGTATAGGCGCCTTCTTCACCGGGCTTTCGTTTGAACCCGCAGAAGCTGCAGCTCGCTTCACATACATTTGTTGGGTTAATGTACATATTTTCAATAAAATATACATTATTTCCATTTCTCTGCTCATTTACCTGATTTGCCAGCTGGGCTACGGTCAGCAGATCCGTTGTGTTGTATAAGTAAAGCCCGTCATCTATAGACAAGCGCTGTCCATGATTGACTTTTTCAATGATTTCTTTCATTCGTACGTCTGTGTTTAATGTTACAGGCACATCCATCATCCCTTTCTAACTCCCTGTATAAACTGTTGGTTCCTCTCGACTCTGGAAAAATAGACTATATAAAATGAAACAAGTTATCCTGCTAAAAAAATACATAATGTAGCTGCAATTTCCATTATACATCCTGGAAATAGTAAATTAAAGAGAACCGGTTTGAATATAAATTTAATCAAATAGTAATGATCTATTTATTGTTTTAAATTGGTAATTGACATATAATTGAAGAAATATATGGATAAGAAAAATTATTAAGTAAAAAGGAGGATCGTCGTGAAAATCACAGCAGAGCAAAATGAAAAAAGAATTGAAGAACTTCGTGTAAAAATGATGAATGCTGCTTCTACGTATGGATTCAGCCATCCGCTCGTTTATATTACAGCGAAAAGCTCGACAAACATCATAACATGCTTATGGAATTACATCCACCTGCTGCTGTTTCTCAAAAAGCGGCATCCTTTCAGATCATTTGAATTTACAGCCAATAGCATATATAATTTTCTTAAAGGACAGCAATTATTCCTTAAAGGAGGACATATCATGCTAAATATTACAGAACCAGCTGCTGCTCGTGTAAGAGAGATGATGCAGGAAGAAGAAGATACAAACCTTATGCTTCGTGTAGGCGTTAAAGGCGGAGGATGCAGCGGCCTTTCATATGGAATGGGATTTGATTCTGTTAAAGAAGAAGAGGACGACGTGCTCCAAATAAGTGGACTTGACGTTATTGTAGATAAAGAAAGCGCCCCGATTTTGGATGGAGTCGTGATTGACTACAAACAAAACATGATGGGCGGCGGATTTACTATCGACAATCCGAACGCGATCGCTTCCTGCGGCTGCGGATCATCATTCCGTACAGCAACGAAAGCCGGTACGCCGGAAGATTGTTAAACTTTCTCCAATAAGGGGCATTCAACCGCATTTATGCGGAAGATAAGCCTCTAAAAAAGCCCTCTTACCGGTAATCTACAGCCGGTAGGAGGGCTTTTTTTAATGGCCGTAATAAAAAGAAATTCAGGTATGTGCGTAACGGGAGGTAAACCCGGGGAACAGTATTACTGTGCCGTATAAAGAGGCATGCGTTCAGAGCGGTATACAATTCTGCCATCGCCTTCCTGAATGCCGGTAAGTTCGAGTTCATACACTATTTCATCTGTATCAGAAGCCAGTTCCACAATAACAGCCCGGTAGCTGTTTTCGAGTTCATTGTAACCAGACGTCAGCAGGCGGTTTCCGGTTTCATATAAATAATCAGCATCACCGACTACATTGGAAAAGAATTCTTTTCCGCGATCTTCACCGTAATTCCAAACGGTTTCCACCGTGCCGTCTGTTTCGTTGATCCGGTATTGAATACCCTGGCTGAAATCTCTGCTGATAGAGTCATTACCGCGGACGACTGCTGTATTGTTGTCAAATAAGAGAATATCTTTAGTGTCCGGGTCATCGTCCTGATCCGGAAGAATCATCGGGGCATGCTGGGCGCCCGGATACTTAATAGGATCTTCCACAGGCTCAAGTACTTTTTCCGACATGCTGTCCGGCCAGTTTTCCGGTGCTGCAAGAATCCAGTTAATATCCATATCCGGATACGTGAGGCTTAGAACCGCGCTTTGGTGACGTCCGGATACGAGGATACTTTCCGTTTCGGCATCATACCATACCGCATTTTGATGAAACCAGTCGCCTTCATTTTTATAGGGACCGGCATAATTTTCATAAACTTCGGCTGGGAAAGCATCCTTTAAATCAAGGGTTGCAACAGTTTCTCCGGTCGTGCGGTCAATTTCTACCATCGTATCTTCTACATAGGAATTACTGTTGTCATGTATGGTAACCAGGAGGTTATTGTTTGGCAGTTCAATCGCGTCATGATGAATAACGTTGTTGTCATCATAGTTGGGAACATTAATCTTATACTGATGCTGCACTTTTCCAAGCATATCTGTTTCAAGAAGATATTCATTTCGCTCATCCGCAGATTCGGACATCCCGCGGAGCAGATTTCCGTTAGCGAGCCGTTTAAAGGCAAATCCCCCGGTCCTCGATGAATACCAGCGTATATCCCCCTGCTCATCGACTCCATAAGGTTCTGTCACAGCAGTATTAATAAATGTAAGACCTGGTTCCATATCATCGGGAGAACTTTCTACTATTTGTCTATCATGGGCGGATTCGAGAGTCCCATCGCTTTCTATGGAAATCGTTTTTTCCTGAATAGTTCCCTGTTGGTTTTCAGCAGCAATAGTGACTTCATTATCGCTGTTGGGATAGAGGCCCAGCACAGGCACCTCGTGTTCCTGTGTATAAGAAGAATAAGTATGTGTAATGTCTTCTGCGCCTTCCCGGCTGGCAACCGTTACCGTAATCTGGCTCGGTTCCTCTGTGCGGAATTTCGCTAAAGCAGTTAACGGAGCTTCTCCGTAGGGATCCTCAATTACCATGGGATTGTCAAAAGAGTAGCTGCCGTTCATATATTCCTGCTGCCATTCTTTCTCCATTTCTTCTTGTTCTTCTATTAAATCGGTTTCGCTGTTCGTTGTAGAGGCACTTTGAAAAAGAGAAAAAGACACGGTCTGATTCGTTGTTTCTGCAATAATAATCCACCCTATGCCCAGCACAGCGATAAGTAAAGTCATTACTTTCAAAGAATAACCTCCCTATTTTATGTTTTTTTAAGATCTATATTATAAGTATAAGCAAAATATGTGTGTTTGAACACAAAGTATTCGCATTAGAGAACAGCCGAAAGCCGAATTTAAATACCGAAAAAGAAGTCAGAATTTATTGACATTTAATGCTGTGTAGCCTACTGTTTAAGCATACAGAGGGAGTGAACAGTCTATGGAAATAAACCAGATCACAGAAAACTTAAAATTGGAACATGCAGCCTGCAGCGCGAGTGAAGAAGAAGAAAAACAGAAACTGGATTATTTTATCAGCGGGTGCAGCCAGTTTATTAAGCCCCGCCTCAAAAGCGGAAGTATTTTAATTGAAACGTGGGACAGCAGAAAAGACGTTCTGGAAGTACTTGAATTCGAATCCGGTACAAGAGCATTAAGCAAATATACTATTGCATGTGAAAAAACCGCGCTTCCGCTGGTAGGAACGTATACGGTCAGCAGAAAAGTGCTCCCGGATCATTTATCTAAAGAAATGTATTATAAAGGACCGGAAATGAAAAATGAATATTACGACTGGGGTCAGAAATTATTCAGAGGGTTGTCGGTTGCTCATAAAGATAACGTCGAAATTGAAATCAAAGTAGATACAAATAATCCGTACAGCAGAGATGAAACAGCAAAGAGTGAATGGATAGAGCGGCTGGAGATTTTTTCGGACCAGCTCATATAACGAAAAAAAGCCCTCCGGCTGATAACACCGGAGGGCTTGATTTATGCTGTTTTTTAAAACATGTGGGAGCTGTGTCCCGGCTGAAGCTTCGCATCGGGGTCAAGGTATGCTTTCGCATTGTTGACGGCTGTCGGCGCTTCACCGAAGCCGGTGGCAATCAGCTTTACTTTACCGTCATACGTTGCCACATCACCCGCGGCATAGATGCCCGGAATGTTTGTTTCCATCCGGCTGTTTACCCGGATAGTATTCTTCTCAATATCAAGTCCCCATTCTTTAATAGGGCCGAGGGAAGAAACAAAGCCGTAGTTGACGATAAGCGAGTCGATATCAACGAGTAATTTTTCGTCTCCTTTTACTTCCTGGAGTTCTACCTGCTGAATCTTTGTACCGTCTCCGTGAATCGCTGTGACCTGGTAGGGGGTCATAACCTCTACATCAGACTGTTCAAGCTGCTCTACGCTGTGTTCGTGGGCGCGGAACTTAGCGCGGCGGTGCACAAGCTTTACCTCTGAAATAGGGTCAAGCATGTTTGCCCAGTCTACTGCGGAATCGCCGCCGCCGAGAATCATACTTTCTCGTCTGCGAATGTCTGCAGATCGTTTATAAAGTAGTGAGGTTTCCTTTTTCATAAGGATCTGCTCCGTCCACCTGAAGGCGGCGGGGCTGGAATGCACCGACGCCGGCGGTGATAATAATGGTCTTTGTATAGTGGATTTCTTTGTCTGTGTGCAGTTCATAATATCGTCATCTACTTTAATGACATTTTCCACCGATTGTTCCAATACGACCTTGGGACCAAACGGGGTCATCTGCTCAATAAGGTTGTCGACAAGTTCCTGTGCTCTGATTTTAGGGAAGCCTGCTACATCATATATATACTTTTCCGGATAAAGAGCAGACAGCTGTCCTCCGAGCTGGGGCATGCTTTCGATAATTTTACTTTTGACTGACGCATTCCCCCGTAGAATGCTGTAAAAAGACCGGTCGGCCCTCCGCCGATAATCGTTATATCATATATATCTTGCTCAAGTGCCACGTTATCTACCTCCAAATTATGCTGAGAAAACTACCTCTATTATACGCATATCAAGCCTTGTTTTAAAAGTCCTGCTTCTCATTCCGGATAAATGGAAGAAAAAACGCTGCAATAAAAAGAGTACAGACGCAAAAAAGGTTGAAATATGCGGGTAAAACCCATATCATTAATAATGAGATTTGTGAATATTTTACGACATTTTCATGCTTTTGTTATGATAAAGCCTGATCCTATAAACAACAAGAATATTTCTGCGTATTTGAACGTGAAATAGATCACAAACGCACGTATAAAAAATAAATTATATTCTCTAGGGAGTGACGCAACATGGCAGGAAAGCCAAATATTCTTATTTTAGGTGCAGGGTACGCCGGAATGGTTACGGCAGCGAAAATTTTTAAAAAAATTGACCAGAACCAGGCCAATGTAACATTAATCAGCAAGCATGACTATCATTATCAGACAACATGGCTGCATGAGCCGGCCGCCGGTACGATGCATCCTGATCGTACAAGAATGAATATTAAAGATGTGATCGATACTACGAAAATTAAATTTATTCAAGATGAAGTAGTAGAAATTAAGCCGGCTGAAAACAAAGTAGTGCTTAAAAATACCGGCAGCGCTGAATACGACTACATCGTTACGGGTCTTGGAGCTGTACCGGAGACATTCGGCGTAGAGGGCGTTTTTGAACACGCATACAGCAAGTGGACGCTTAATGGAGCCCGCCAGATCAAAGACCATATTGAATATATGTTCTCCAAATACAACAACGATTCAGAGCCTAAAGAAGCAGATTTATCGTTTGCTGTAGCAGGCGCTGGTTTTACCGGTATGGAATTTATCGGTGAGCTGAGCGAACGTATACCCGAACTCAGCAAAAAATACGATATCCCAATGAATAAAATAAAGATGTATGTTGTAGAAGCTGCCCCAACGGCTCTTCCTGGATTTGATCCGGAGCTTGTGGAGTATGCGATGAACCTGCTTGAAAACCGGGGAGTGGAATTTAAAATTAATACTCCGATTTCTGCGGTTACAGCAGAAGGTCTTGTGCTTAAAAACGGAGAAGAAGTTAAAGCGTCTACTGTAGTATGGGCTACCGGCGTCCGGGGCAATCCTGTTATTGAAAAGTCAGGATTTGAAAACATGCGCGGCCGTGTGAAAGTAGATAAAGATCTTCGTGCACCCGGCTACGAAAACGTGTTTATTATTGGAGACTGTTCACTTATAATTAATGAAGAAACAGAACGTCCGTATCCGCCAACGGCACAGATTGCCATGCAGCAGGCAGTGACAGTGGCCAATAATCTGAATGCATTAATTAACAATAAAGCGCTTGAAGAATTCAAGCCTGAGATTAAAGGTACCGTAGCCTCCCTTGGCGGCAAAGAAGCTATAGGCGTTATCGGAAAGCGTAAAGTATTCGGCACTTCCGCCAACTTTATGAAAAAAATGATTGATAATCGTTATTTATGGATATTGGGCGGACCAGGCCTCGTGCTGAAAAAAGGGAAAAACCCATTTTAAATACGAGTCAGGACAGAAAAGCTGGAAATATCGTTGAGACGGTATTTCCGGTTTTTCTCCGCTTGTGTAAGCGCGATCAATACAGGGGGTATAGAATATGACGGGAATCGGAAGCCTCCCGCAGCTGATTATTTCAATGATGCTGTTTTTGCTGCTGTTTTTTGGCATTGGTTTTCTGCTGAATATGATTTTACGATCGACGTGGGTAATGGCGATAGCATACCCGCTGATTGTGGTATGGATAGTGGACAGTTTGGGAATCTGGAGCTACTTCTCCGCGCCGGGCGCTTCTTTTTCCCAGCTTGGTGAACAGCTGCTGTCGCTACAGATTGTGGACTACTTGATTTTAACGAGCGGGTTTATAGGTGCAATAGTTGCAGGAATAGCTATTCGGATGCTGAGAGTCCGGGGATACCAGATGTTTTAAATTAAAAAAAGCCGCTCCTTCACGGGAGCGGCTTTTTTGTGCACGGATGAATAGTTATGGATGAAGCAGCACGTCCGATGAGAGGGGTTTTGGAAAGGTATCCGGGTGAAGAAGATAGGCAAGTTCGGCAAGGCCGGTAAAAAGCCGTGGGGAAGGCCGGCAGTACAGCGGCTCCGGCAGCACATCAATGCTGCCGTTTTCCATTGCCTTCATGGACGGCCATCCTTCTCTTTTTTTCAAGAGCTCTGGTTTTACTTTATCAAAAGGCACTCCTACCCATGCAAGGCAGATACGATCCGGATCGCGTTCCCGGATTTCTTCCCATGTCGTTTTCACGCTGGCTTCTTCTTTATCGGAAAAAATATTTTCCGCCCCTGCCATAGCACTGATTTCTGTCAGCCAGTTACCGCCTCCCGGCGTAAAAGGAGGTTTGGGCCACCACTCCCAGTAAAGTCTGGAAGGCTCGCACCTCGATGCCAGTTCATGGTACGTATCCATCATCTGGCGGCATGCATAAATTATTTCTTCTGCTTTTTCCATAGTGCCGGTAGCCTCTCCAATGATCATCAAGTCTTCCAGAACATCAGACAGGGTGTTAGGAGAGGTTAAGACGTAGGAAATACCTCTTTTATCCATTTCCTGTGTGTTTTTTTCCATGCCGGGAACACTGTGGGAGGCTAATACTACATCCGGCTTGAGCTCCATTACCGCATCCATATCAATGGAAAGGTCCGGTCCGAGGTCGGGAAGGTCGTTCACTTCTGCAGGCCAGTCGGAGTAAGAGTCGACCCCGACAAGATTAGAAGTTAGGCCGAGATATGCTGCTGTTTCCGTGCTGCTTGGACATAGAGAAACGATTCGGGTCATGTTCTGCACCTGCCTTTATTAGGATCCAATGAAATACATATTGGCAAAATAAGCGATAAGAATACCGAGTAGGGCACCAAAGAATACTTCCACCGGCTGATGGCCGAGCAGTTCTTTCAATTCCTCCCGCTTTTCTGTTTCTTCTTTCTTCTGCCATGTTCTGGCTTCGGTAACAAATTTATTAAAATCTACAACAAGCTGGTTAATCATTGTCGCGTGATATCCCGCGTGACGGCGGACACCGGTAGCATCAAACATAACGATAACGCCGAAAATAGTACACACAGCGAACATGGAGGAATCAAATCCCTGCTCTAGGCCGATTGCTGTACAAACGGAGGTGACGGCTGCAGAGTGCGAGCTTGGCATGCCTCCAGTACTTGTAACCAAAGTCATATCCCATTTTTTTGAAGCAATAAAGGCCAGGGGAATCTTGATGCCCTGTGCAAAAAGGATAGAAAACAAAGCTACCCATAATGGAAAGTTATTTATGATTTCCATGTAATATGATCTTCCTCTCCATTAATTTCTCCTGATACGTGATAAATGATGTTTCAGTAACTGTACGCGTACACATATACTTTTCTAATATAAAATAATAAAGGCAAAAGCATCTTGAAATAGTTTTAAAGAACTAACTCTTTTATATTTTTCGGAAAATTGTTATAATTACAAAAACCTTTATACATATGAAAAACATAAAGAAACAAGGAAACTTTAGTACATAATATGACAAGCCCTGTGATCATTTAACTAATTTATTATAGGATGTAAATATTCGCATCAGGATTAATTTGTTTTTATTTGTTTGTTAATACTATAGGCGCAAAATATTTATATTCTGCACAAATCCTACCTTTTTACCCTATCACAGACAGGCTTTCTATCACAGAACAAATGCCTGATCTTCACAAACTGTTTATAAAACAGGCAGCTGGAAAGGGAGTATAAGAAGATAAGGAAAGAAATGACAATGATATGGACACTATACAGCTGTTTATCCTTCTTTACGGGCTTTTAAACCCGTTGACCGTATTTGAATAGAAGGAAGGGTTCTTTTACTATTAGAAGTATGCCTAAAGTATCAGGGAACAAATAATCAGTATACTCCTACAGAATGGATGTCGATGTAAAATGAAAATACTTAAATGGCTGGATGTTGGTCTAAAGAGAGTGGAAGAGGCTATTTTAGCGTTGTCCATTATTACCATTACAGTCATGGTGGCAGGAAATACGGTAAGCCGTAACCTGAATATGGGCAGCTGGGCGTTCACTGAAGAAATCAGTCAGCTTGCTCTTTATATGGCGACTTTTATGGGCATAAGCTATGTAGCCAGACAGGGCCGGCACATCAGCATGTCTGCCGTTTTTGATAATGTACCTTATAAGCCGAGAAAAGCGCTTGCTCTCATTATTCCTTTTGTTACTGCCATTATTTTATTTGTTTTAGCTTTTTATTCATACGAATATGTGATGTCTGTATATAATTCAGGCAGAACCACATCCGCTCTGCGTTTTCCTTATTACTGGATGCTCATATGGGCACCTATAGGATTTACGCTTGGGGGCATTCAGTTTCTCAGAAATTTCTGGGTGAATGTAAGAAACAAAGAAGTGTACTTGGCTGCTGAACGCAAGGACTATGATTCAGACAGCGAAGTGGAAAATCCTACAAACATATAATTCATTCAGATAGCGGGGGACACACAAATGATCTTAACACTTGTTGGAATAATGTTTGTATTCCTTATGCTGGGCTTTCCAATGATGATTCCGCTTATTCTTGCTCCACTGGTAGTCGTCATATTTTTCTTTCCAAACGTAGAACCATTTTTTATGGTTCAGCAGATGCTGGAAGGTATTTCAAACTATGCCCTGCTGGCTGTTCCATTATTCATCTTTGCGGCTGACATTATGTCAAAGGGACGCACATCAAACCGGCTTCTTGATTTTATCGGCGCTTTTGTCGGGCACCTGCGCGGAGGCTATGCGATAACAACAGCAGCGGCGTGTGCTGTATTCGGCTCGATTTCAGGATCCACCCAGGCGACGGTTGTTGCTATTGGAAGGCCGATGAGGGAAAGGCTTCTGAAAATAGGGTATAAAGATTCAACCGCAATTGCTTTTATTATTAACGCTAGCGACGTGGCGCTTATTATACCGCCGAGTATCGCGATGATCATTTATGCCTTAACTTCAGGCACTTCCGTAGGTGATTTATTTATTGCAGGTATTGGCCCGGGTATTCTTGTTCTTTTATGTTTTGCTCTTTACGGCTATGTTCATGCGAAAATTAATAACATTCCGCTGGCAGAAAAAATAGGCTGGAAACAACGCGGCATTGTTACATACAGAGCGATTTTACCTTTATTTTTTCCGGTAATTATTATAGGCGGAATTTACACAGGATTATTTACGCCGACAGAAGCGGCGGCTATTTCTGTATTGTACGCTCTTTTGCTGGAAGTGGTTATCTACCGTTCTATTAAAATTATGGAAATACCAAAAGTGGCTTTATCAACCGGCCTGGTTACTTCTGCTGTGTTTATTCTCGTAGCGGGCGGTCAGGCATTTGCCTGGGCGATTCAGTTTGCAAGAATTCCGCAGCTCATTACCGATACTTTTCTTTCGGGAGATCCGGGACCGATATATGTTCTTTTAATTGTATCTATTTTCTTTTTTATTGGGTGTATGTTTGTGGATCCAATTGTCGTAATTCTTATTTTAACTCCTATTTTCTACCCTGCTGCGATGCAGGCAGGCGTCGATCCGGTTCATCTCGGGATTGTTATCACTTTCCAGGCAGCACTCGGATCAGCCACTCCGCCGTTTGGAGTTGATATATTTACGGCAAGCGCCGTATTTAACCGATCCTACATGGATACGATACGGGGAACTCCTCCATTTATTGTAATGATGGTACTCATTGGCATTATTGTTATTATCTTTGAACCACTTTCACTTTTCCTGCTCTAGAGCGGGAGTGAATATATAGTATTTATTATACTTAAGGGGGACAACATAATGAGAAAAAGAAAGTATGGATGGCTGGCAGGTTCAGCAATGGTGTCAGCGCTCGTATTATCGGCGTGCGGCGGTGGCGGTGATGAAGAAGCCGGCGGCGATGGAGAAGAAACATATGATTGGCGTTTTGTAACGGAAGAAAATGAAGGACAGGTTCAATATGAATACGCAGAAGAGTTTGCGAATCGTTTGAATGAAAAATCAGACGGACGTATTAATATGGACGTATTTGAGTTTGGCGGATTGGGAAGTGAAGTCGATCAGGTGGAGCAGCTGCAGAACGGAGCTGTAGAATTTGCCATCGTTTCTCCCGGTTTTACGGGAACAATGGTAGAAGAGGGACAGATTTTCTCGCTTCAGTTCCTGCTCCCGGACGATCAGGAAGTTACGCATCAGCTTTTAAATGAAAGTGAAGCATTAAATGAAGACCTGGCTGCATTGTATGAGGAAAGTGGTATTCTTCCCCTCAGCTTCTGGACAGAAGGCGCTACGCAGTGGACGGGAAGCAGAGAATTGACGGAGCCGGAAGATTTTGAAGGATTCCGCATGAGGACGCAGGACTCTCCATTGAACCAGCGCTCGTACGAAGCCTACGGTGCTGATCCAACAGTAATGAGCGCAGGGGACCTTTATGGAGCTTTACAGCAGGGAACAGTAGACGGCCAGGAAAATCCTATCTTCTTTATCCAGGATTCCTCCTATCATGAAGTACAGGATTATATGACTATTTCCAACCACAACACATATGTAGCGATGACCACAGTCAATCCTGATTTCTACAACGACCTTCCTGAAGATATTCAGGGCATGATCGATGAAACCGTTGACGAAATGCGCGATGAAAGCTATGCGCTTCAGGAGCGCCTTAACGAAGAATTGTTAACAGATATTGAAGAGAATACGGATACGCCGACGGAAGTAACAGAGTTAACAGAAGAGCAGCGTGACGCTTTCCGCGAGCTTGCTGTACCGCAGCGTGACTTCTTTGCTGAAACAGCGGAGAAGACGCAGCGGCTATTCTGGAAAAGCTTGAAGGAGAAATCGAAGAAGTGGAAAGTGGAGAAACATCCCAATAATCTATAACAGCCGAAGCGGTGATTCCGCTTCGGCTTTTTACATGGCGGTATGTTTGTCATCTAACTTTATTCATTGTATGATGTTGAATAAGACTAGATAGAAGAGGAGTGTTATTGTGGCAAGAGTAGAAAGCTTTGAATTAGACCATACTAAAGTAAAAGCACCGTACGTCCGCCAGGCAGGAGTACAAAAGGTGGGCACAGATGGTGTTGTAAATAAATTTGATATACGCTTCTGCCAGCCGAACAAGGATAACCTGCAGCCGCCGGTGATTCATACGCTTGAGCACCTGCTTGCGCTGAATATCCGCGATTTTGCAGAAGAGTACGACCACTTTGAAGTGATTGATCTTTCTCCAATGGGGTGCCAGACAGGCTTTTACCTCATTATGAACGGAGAGCCTCAGGTTTCTGAGCTTATTGATATTCTGGAAAAAACAATGCACGCGGCTCTTCCTATTGAAGAAGTACCGGCTGCTACAGAACTGCAGTGCGGACAGGCAAAGCTTCACGACCTGGAAGGCGCTAAGAAATGGATGAAGTATTGGCTCGATCAGGATAAAAAAGAATTAGAACAGGTATTTTAATAAAAGAGTCTTACGCGGCAGCTGCCGCGTAAGACTCTTTTTCAATAGAGCTGTTAGTTTTTTTACCTGCGGTTTATTTCTTCGAGCGAAAGCTCAGTGGAAGGCGTGGTGTCAGCTCCATTTACATTTTCCATTAATTCGAGTGTCAGTTTATTATTCTCCTCTTCGTCCGAGGCCATACAGTCAGATGGAATATATAAATTGTAGGCTCTCATATAAGCGTCGTTTGCAGAGAAGTGAATACATTTATCGCCGGATACACCGGTCAATATAAGGTTTTTTGTTTCCAGATGATTCAAAAGCAGTTCAAGCGGCGTGGCGTAAAAAGCAGAAAATTGAGGTTTGAGTACAAAATAGTCTTCATCCAGCGGTTTCATTTTCTTTGTGACATCGCTTCCCCGTTTGCTTTCATCTGCACAGGATTCATAAATTTCCTTGAAATCACTCTGC
Source organism: Sinobaca sp. H24 (assembly GCF_023845525.1). NCBI lineage: Bacteria > Bacillati > Bacillota > Bacilli > Caryophanales > Sporolactobacillaceae > Sinobaca > Sinobaca sp. H24. The sequence goes on along the minus strand of NZ_JALBWT010000011.1, from coordinate 110,266 downwards.
CATCTGCCGTAGTTGTCATTTACATAAATCACGGGAATGCCCTGCTCATTTGCACGATCCTTCAGGTCATTAATACGGTCGGCTGCTTTTGAAGCATAGGGAAGCAGATCCTCCCCTCCTGGAAACTCGAGATCGTTTATCATATCTATAACTAACAAAGCCGTGTTGGACTTTTTGTGAATGTGTGGTGCGTCGCTGCTCATCAAACATGCTCCTTTCTTTTAATAAGAGATATTCCCTTATTCCCCGGATCTGTTGAAGTTTAATCTTTTTTCACTCCAGGATATTCTGTAAATATGATATGATAGGGGATAAATATAAGACAATAGACAGCAAGAACAGTTCTGGGAGGAGTGTGCAGGATGGATCACAAAGAGTTGGAAATTCTTCATTTGCTTGAGGGAAATGCAAGACTGGATATAGAAACGATCGCAAAAATGACAGAAATGACTATAGATGAAGTAGAGCAGATTATTCAAAAACTAGAAGATGAAAATATTATCCTTAATTATTCTACGGTTATTGACTGGAGCCAGGTGCGCCGGTACGAAGGGGTAACTGCAATGATTGATGTGAAGGTAACACCGCAGAGAGGTGTAGGTTTTGATGAAGTAGCAGAACGCATTCACCGCTTTCCTGAGGTGAAGGCTCTTTACTTAATGTCAGGTGCCTATGATTTATCAGTCACGATTGAAGCCGGCAGAATGACAGAAATTGCGAGGTTTGTATCGGAAAAATTATCGGCGCTTGATTCGGTTATTTCAACGACTACTCACTTTCAGCTGAAAACATATAAGCATGATGGTGTCGTGTTTGGAGAGAAACGAGAAGGCGATAAAAGAATCGTGGTGTCTCCATAATGGAATCCACTACGGGACGAAAACAGCGTTTATCACAGACAGTGCAGCACATTAAACCGTCAGGCATCCGCCGTTTTTTTGATATGGCCTCTACAATGGAAGATGTTATTTCATTAGGAGTGGGCGAGCCTGATTTTGTTACGCCCTGGAATGTAAGAGAAGCCAGCATTCTTTCGATGGAACGCGGGTATACGGCATATACAGCGAACGCAGGGATGCTGGAACTTAGAAAAGAAATTACCCGCTATCTGGAAGAACGTTTTGATACGCCGTACGATCCGGAATCCGAAATTGTCGTTACCGTTGGGGCAAGCGAAGCAATTGATATTGCCGTCCGTGCGATTGTTGATCCTGGAGAAGAAGTGATTGTGGTCGAACCGAGCTTTGTTTCCTATGCTCCGATTGTGTCTCTTGCAGGGGGAATACCAGTGCCCGTGCAGACAAAAAAAGAAAATGGATTTAAACTAACGCCTGCTGAATTAAAAGAGGCGATTACACCTAAAACAAAAGCTGTGATTGTCTGTTTTCCGAATAACCCAACCGGAACGATCCTGGAAGAATCGGAGCTGCTGGAGCTTTCGGCGGTTATTAAGGAACATGATTTAATGGTGATTTCTGATGAAATCTACGCAGAGCTAAGTTATGATACGAAACACTGTAGTTTTCCTAAAATTGAAGGCATGAAAGACCGCACCATTTTAATATCCGGCTTCTCCAAAGCGTTTGCTATGACAGGGTGGAGAGTAGGCTATGTCTGCGCACCGGAAGATATTTCTGCGGCAATGCTTAAGATTCATCAATATACGATGATGTGTGCCTCCACGCTGGCGCAGTTCGGAGCGCTGGAAGCACTGCGTGACGGACAGGATGATGTGAAGCGGATGGTCATCAGCTACCGGCAGCGCCGCAACTATATGATTGAAGCTTTCAAAGAGATCGGACTGGACTGCCATGTACCGGGCGGCGCTTTTTACCTGTTTCCTTCCATCCAGAATACAGGATTAAATTCAGAAGAATTTGCGGAGCAGCTGTTAAAAGAAGAGCAGGTAGCTGTCGTTCCGGGGAGTGTGTTTGGAGAAGGCGGAGAAGGTTATGTCCGATGTTCTTATGCAACTTCCATGGATTCTTTAAAAACGGCAGTAAGCCGGATAGAGCGATTTTTATCCAAACGAAAAGCTGCGCAGTAAAAAAAGCGGACCCCGCTCATCAACGGGGCCCGCTTTTTGCTGCTACAGAAAACCAAGCAAGTCAAGCATTGCTATAACAATAGCAGCAGGCGTGACATACTTTATAAGAAAGTACCAGACTTCAAAATAACGCGGATGCAGGCTGGTGCCTGTCAGCAGTTCATGTTTTAATACGGGCTTCTTCATCTTTAAAGGCACAAAAATAGAAATGAGAAGCGCGCCGAGGGGAAGCAGGATATTGCTGACCAGAAAATCGATTTGATTAAAAAACGTATCCCCGAAAACATTCCAGTCCGCGAGCACCCCAAAAGAAAGATTGGAAGGAATGCCAAGCAGGAAAACAGCAAGGCCGGCGATCCAGGCCGCTTTCTTCCGGCGCTGTTTATTGTTTTTAGCCGCGGTTGTTACTACAATTTCCAATAGGGAAAAAGCAGAAGTCAGCGTTGCGAATAATAAAAGCATTAAAAAAAGGCTTAAAAACAGCCCGCCAAAAGCAATCTCGCTGAAAACGGCAGGGAGTACGGTGAAAATGAGACTTGGTCCTTCATCCGGTTGGAGCCCGAAAGCAAATACGCCTGGGAAAATAGCCAGTCCGGCAAGAAAGGCAATTAGAATACTAAGGCCGACGACGGAGCCGGCAGAATGAATCAGGCTGTCCTGTTTCGACAGGTAGGAGCTGTAGGTGATCATGATAGAAACACCGAGACTTAACGAAAAGAAAGCCTGTCCTAAAGCAAATAATACCGTTTCTCCGGTAACCTGGCTGAAGTCAGGCGATAAGAAAAAGGAGATGCCTTCCGCTGCGCCATCAAGCGTCACAGCACGGACAACAAGCAGCAAAAATATAATGAACAGCAGCGGCATCATAATCGTACTCGCCCGTTCAATCCCTTTTTGGATGCCTTTTTGTACAACAAGAATAGTAATAATAATAAATACGAGATGAGCGGCGCCTACTTCCCACGGATTAGAGATAATTGAAGCAAACAGCTCGCTGTATTCTCCGCTGGAGCGGCCGGTCAGGCTTCCGAAGATGCTCCGGAATAAATATGTAACGATCCAGCCGCCGACAACGGCGTAAAAAGAAAGAATCAAACAGCACGACACAACCCCCAGTACCCCAATCATATACCAGGAGGAGTTTGGAGCGAGTTCTTTAAAAGCGGAAATAGGATCTTTCTGCGTCTTTCTTCCAATAATAAACTCTGCAAGCAGCAGGGAACTGCCAAGCAGAAGCGTAAACAAGAGAAAAATTAGAAAAAAGGCCCCTCCGCCATTTACTCCTGCTACATACGGCAGCCGCCAGACGGCGCCAAGCCCCACAGCAGATCCGGCTGCTGCCAGAATAAATCCAATTTTGGATGTCCATTGTTCTCGTGCCTGTTTCACTTTATATACCTGCTTTCTCCTATAGAAAATGGTTAGTTCTGTTTTATACACAGTGTTAAAGAGTAGCTGAATTTTCGTTCTTTTGTCAAGCGCTCTATAGAAAAGAAAGCAAAGTACAGGAGAAAAATAGTCAGACTTCAAATTGCAGAAAAGCAGGAAATATGGTATAATTATTAAGTTAATAAATAGTTATAGGAGATGTTTGCATGACGGTAGAGCAGTATGAAGTTGGTAGCACTGTTGAAGGAAAGGTAACCGGGATTAAACCTTTCGGAGCTTTTGTTGCCCTTGACACAAAAAAACAAGGTTTGGTTCATATCTCTGAAGTAGCGCATGGGTATGTGAAAGATATAAATGACGTACTTTCTGTCGGTGATGAGGTAAAAGTTAAAATTAAGTCTATTGAAGAATCTTCCGGGAAAATTTCTCTATCTATCCGTGATACTCAGGAAGCCCCAGAGAAACCTGAAAGAAAAGAAAGAAAAGATTTCGGAAGCAGCGGCCGCGGTGCAGGATACGCAGGCGCTTCCAAGAGTGCTCCAGTCCAGCAGAAAGCACAGGGTTTTAACACACTTGAAGACAAGCTTAAAGACTGGTTGAAGCAGTCCAACGAAATCCAGGCAGATCTTAACAAAAGAATCCGCAAGTAGAAAGCAGCAGCTGTTCATTAACGGACAGCTGCTTTTTTTATACGCCAAACCAATCATTTTCCTATTAACAGCATGATCCTGTAAAAAAATCTTGCTTTGCCTCCATTCCTTCTTTACATTGGAATAGAGGATATAAATGGAAGGAGTACGATGAAACATGTCAAATCATATTCGTTTGGATTACAGCAATGCGCTTGGTTTTTTTAAAGAAGAAGAACTGGAGCAGGCACAGGCTGCGGTTTCCACTGTCCATAAACAGATTCATGAAAAAACCGGTGTCGGAAGTGAATACTTAGGATGGGTTGATCTGCCGGAAGATTACGATCAGGAAGAATTTGCAAGAATCCAGCAGGCGGCGGAGCGGATCCGCAGTCATTCGGACGTACTCATTGTTATTGGTATCGGCGGTTCCTACCTTGGAGCGAAAGCGGCACTCGAAAGCCTTTCCCACAGCTTCCGCAACCAGCAGTCCGGGGAAGACCGGACAGGGCCGGAAGTATATTTTGCCGGACACCAGATGAGCCAGACATATCTCCGCGATCTTCTGCAGATTATCGAAGGCAAAGATGTATCCGTAAATGTTATTTCCAAATCAGGAACAACGACAGAGCCGGCTATTGCGTTTCGGGTGTTTAAAGAATGGCTGGAAAACAAATATGGCCAGGAAGAAGCAGCAAAGCGTATATTCGCAACTACAGACAAAAGCAAAGGGGCGCTTAAGACATCTGCTGACGGCCAGGGATATGAAACCTTTGTTGTCCCGGATGACGTAGGAGGACGCTATTCTGTTCTCACAGCAGTAGGCCTTCTTCCCATAGCAGCAGCAGGGCTTGATATTGAACAAATGATGCAGGGCGCCCGGGATGCAAGAAATGAGCTGGGCAGTGAAAGCCTCTCAGATAACGATGCCTACCAGTATGCAGTTATCCGTCAGGCATTTTACGCCAAAGGATATGTAACGGAACTTCTTGTGAACTACGAGCCGCGCCTGCACTTTGTCAGCGAATGGTGGAAGCAGCTGTTCGGTGAGAGCGAGGGCAAAGACAATAAAGGCCTTTTCCCGGCTGCCGTTGATTTCTCAACAGATCTTCATTCGATGGGACAGTACGTGCAGGAAGGCAGACGCAATTTATTTGAAACAGTGCTGCATGTAAATTATACCGGCGAAGACATCCTGATTAAAGAAGACAAAGATGATTTGGATGGATTGAACTATCTGGCCGGAGAGTCGATTGATTATGTAAATAAAAAAGCGTTTCAGGGAACTCTGTTAGCCCACACCGATGGGCAGGTGCCAAACCTCATTGTTGAAATACCTGAAATGAACGAATACTATTTCGGTTATCTTGTATATTTCTTTGAAAAAGCATGCGCAATGAGCGGTTACCTGATGGGTGTGAATCCGTTTGACCAGCCCGGAGTGGAAGCTTACAAGCAGAACATGTTTGCTCTTCTCGGCAAGCCCGGGTTTGAGGACCGGAAAGCAGAACTTGAAAAACGATTAAAATAAAAATAAAGCAGAGCATCCGTTCTCTAATCAGAGGGCGGATGTTCCTATTAAAAGGCGGGGCTTATGTTTATTGAAGCAGTTATATTCGGTATTGCCATCTTTATTGGATGGATGATTCTTGATCTGGTACGCGAAAGATCATTTCGCAAAGAAAGTATTTATCAATCCTTCATTACCGGCATTGCAGCGGCATTGGGATGGATTGTGCTGGAATTAATTTTTTAACGTTGACATGCGGTGTAAATCAACTTATAATAAAACTTGTCGTTCCAAGTATGGGGCATTAGCTCAGCTGGGAGAGCGCTTGGCTGGCAGCCAAGAGGTCAGCGGTTCGAGCCCGCTATGCTCCACCATACATAATATTAACAGCAATGGTTTGAGATACACTCAGCCCATTGCTGTTTTTTTATTTTTTCATCGAAAAGCAGCATTTTTTGTGACCCGTTTTCTCTTTCATTTCGTTAGCTTTGTAGCAAAGACAAAAGACCCGGTAACCACATTTAGAAAGCTGGAGGGGGGCTTTACAGATGAAATATGCGATTAATCGTTATCTTTATTTGGTGGATGAGCAGATGCTGCTGGAGCTTATGGATAAACCGACGCATGCTATTACGGCGGAAATGAGACTAATTAAGCGGACGATGCAGATGGCAGGCCAGTTTGAAGGGTTCAAAAATGAAGTAACCAAAGAAATGAAGAAGCAGAAAAGCACAGGATAGGAGAACTCTCCTGTCCTGTGCTTGTTATACAGCTGAAAGGCCGGCTTTCCGGCGGGCTCTGCTGATAAAGTATTTACCGGTTATTCGTTTCGTATCGCTCGAAGGGATCGACAGCTCCTGCCAGTGTCCATTAATCTCCACGTGAAACAGCAGAACTTCTGTTTTATAAGTAGAAGGAAAAATAACACGGAGCTGCTTTTGTTTCATCTCCTGTTCAAGGTTTTCAATATGATGGTTCAGGTCTTCCATTAATTCTTTGAAATACAGCTGGTAGTGGAGCCCGAGTGCCAATTGTTTATTCAGCTGTCTGCAATCGCGCTGTAATGCTTTTAAAAGAAAAATAGAATAAATATAATTGTCGATTAACCCCTGGCAGTCTTCATTCATGATGAATCGCCTCCCTTGTTCTCTTATTATTAGTATACACGAACGTGTGTTCTTTTAAACGTATTTATTCCTATTGTTTTTTCGGGCAGGATAGTAAACCAGCTTCAAGGGGATATTGGAAGATCAAAGAAAGCGGCTTATACAAACATTAGAAAAGCGGGTAAAAGTATTGGGAAATAGAATAAATGCTATCTTAAAAACTGATGTTCAGCTATCTCAGCTTCGTTGTAAGGGAAGGGGGCAATTCTTTCCCGATTTTTAATTCTGTACCAGATAAGAAAAGACAAAAGCCAGAAGGAGAAGATACGACCCCTTCCTCTTGAAAAATAAGCATAAAAGAGGCAAACTAAAGAAAGATATATGGAGAATATGAAAACAACAGCTATTGGGAGGCCTGCAGGACATGGTTTTTGAAAATGTAATTGATCGAAAGAAAACGAACTCAATGAAATGGGACTTTACAGCAGAACGTTACGGATCAAGTGATTTATGGCCAATGTGGGTAGCCGATATGGATTTTCAGGCACCTAGGCATGTGCTCGATGAAATGCAGAAAATTGTAGATCACGGTGTGTTTGGTTATCACCGCAGGCCTGAAAGTCTGCAGGAAGCAACACTCGCGTGGATTGAAAAGCGCTTTAACTGGAAAGTAGAAAAGGAGCAGCTTGCTTTTACGCCGGGAGTCGTTCCTGCCATTAGTCATTTAATTCAGACCTTTACAGAAAAAGGCGACGGCGTGATTATTCAGCCGCCGGTTTACTACCCGTTCTACGCGCTTATTGATAATAATGAACGTAAAATGATGAAAAATCCTTTAAAAGAAACAGACGAAGGGTTTACGTTCGATCTGGAAAACCTCGAAGAACAGATGAAGCAGGGAGCGAAAATGCTTCTGCTTTGCAGCCCGCACAATCCGATCGGACGTGTCTGGGAAAAAGAAGAACTACAGGGAGTAGCTGCTCTTTGTAAACAATATGGCGTGTTTGTCGTGTCGGATGAAATACACGCAGATTTGATTCTGGAAGGCACGCACACTCCTTTTTCCACCATAGCAAAAGAGCATGGAGTGGAAACAATGACGTGCATGGCGCCAAGCAAAACCTTTAATCTGGCTGCTTTATCTTTATCATATGTTGTATTTGACCAGGTAGACTCCAGAAAAGCCTATGAAAAACATCTGGCAGACGAATTTGTAGAAATTAACAACCCGTTTGCAACGGCTGCAGCAGAAGCGGCCTACCGTGAAGGCGAAGAATGGCTGGAAGAGCTGCTTGTATACCTTCGTGGGAACGTGGAATACGTTAAAGACTATGTGGAAAGCAATATGCCGGATCTTCATGTGATCAAGCCGCAGGGCACCTATTTAATCTGGATTGATATGAGAGCCCTCGGTCTTTCTGCCACGGAGCAGCAGAACTGGCTGCGTGAGGAAGGCAGGCTGGCGGTAAGTGACGGCCACATTTTTGGAACAGAGGGAGCAGGTTTTATCCGTATTAATGTAGCCTGCCCCCGTGCCAACGTAGAAGAAGGTCTCCAGCGTCTATATAAAGCGTATCAGGCTCTTTAAGATAACGGGCATCAGAAAGAGGCCGGCTTCGGCCTCTTTTACATAGAATGACAGCGGGGGGAAACCTTAATGAAGACGTTTCGGCTTGTGTCCTTTCAATGCCTGGAGCAGAAAGATGGAGAGATTGTCCACCTTCCGATTCCTTTAAAAGAAGGATTAATTATCAACCGGGAAGAAAAAGACGGGAGCTGGCTTATTAATGCAGTAGTCGACCGGGATCAGGAGACCTGGTTTATTCATTCCAGAGATCAGGAAAATCCACTTGTTATAGAAGTTATCATTACCGACCCCCGAAACGAACCGGCGATCATGACAGGAACAGTAATGGACCAGTCTGATTTAAGCGAAGGCATCAGCCTGTTGATTAAGGCAAAGATGGCAGGCGGCCAGGAAGATGTCTCGCAGATGATTTTAGAAGATCTTGCTAAAGAAGGATATACGGGATCGGAAATGATTGAAGAATTTCAGGTGCGCAAAAAAAATTCCAGAATACGGTCAGCAAAAATGGCCCAGCGTATTTTTGAATCATTCGGCAGTACAAACTAAAACAGGCCGGCAGGAACACGAGCTAAAGGAGCTTTTCATGAACATTTTTACGTTCCAGGATTACTATAAAAATGAAGTACAGCTGACATTTAACGATCATGGTTTTATTTCGGATCCGCGACATGTGCTGGTAATCTGCCGGTATAAAGAGAAGTGGCTGCTTACCAGGCATTCAAGGCGCGGACTGGAATTTCCGGGCGGGAAAGTGGAAGCCGGCGAACTTCCGGACGACGCAGCGGTGCGGGAAGTCTGGGAGGAAACAGGAGCCGTTCTAGCTTCCGTCGAATGGCTTGGACAGTATAAAGTAACAGGAAAAGCAGAGGTTATTTATAAAAATGTATATTTTGCCCGGGTAGAAGAACTCATCCCGAAAGAGGATTATATGGAAACCCTTGGACCGGTTCTCTGCAGGGAGCTTCCGGCAGATTTAAAAAATAAGGCGACCTTTAGTTTTTTAATGAGAGATGACGTTATTCCTTACTGCCTTACTGAGCTTAAACAAAGAAATTGGACATGAAAAAGCACTGCCGGCTGCCGGCAGTGCTTTTCTTTATTCTGCTGAAGCGAACACGCTCGGGCCTGCGGCTCGAATGTTATCGGAAACAGAAGTGAATTTTTTAAAGTTTTCCTGGAACTGCTGGGAAAGCTCTTTAGCCTTTTCATCATAAGCGGCTGTATCTTTCCATGTCTGTCTCGGCTGAAGCACCTCATCGGGCACGCCGGGACAGCGAAGCGGGATATGAAGGCCGAAAAATGGATCCTTGACCGTTTCGCAGTTCTGCAGTTCTCCCTGCAGTGCTGCCTGAACCATCGCTCTCGTATAAGCAAGGTTCATTCTTTCCCCTACACCATAAGGACCACCGGACCAGCCGGTATTTACAAGAAACACATTTACCTCGTGCTGTTCTATTTTATCTCCAAGCATTTCCGCATAACGGGATGCTTCCAAAGGAAGAAATGGAGAACCGAAGCATGTGGAAAAAGTAGCCTCTGGTTCCGTAATACCACGTTCTGTTCCGGCAAGCTTACTCGTGTATCCGCTTAGAAAATGGTACATAGCCTGTTCTTTGGAAAGTCTGCTGATGGGCGGCAGCACGCCGAAAGCATCAGCCGTTAAAAACACAATAGTGGATGGATGTCCGGAAATGCTCGGCATCATCGTATTGGGAATGCTGTCCAACGGGTAGGCGGCCCTCGTATTTTCCGTTAAGGATACATTATCGTAGTCAGGGGTCCGGCTTTCTTTATTCGTTTTAACATTTTCAATAACAGCTCCAAAATGAATAGCATTCCAGATTTGGGGCTCTTTTTTGAAAGATAAATTAATACATTTAGCATAGCAGCCGCCTTCAATGTTAAATACACCATTATCGGACCAGCCGTGCTCGTCGTCTCCGATCAGGTAGCGGTTCGGATCAGCGGAAAGAGTAGTTTTCCCTGTACCGGAAAGACCAAAAAACAAAGCGGTATCACCCTCTGTGCCAACATTGGCTGAACAGTGCATAGACAATACGTTCTGCTGGGGAAGAAGGTAGTTCATGACGGAGAAAATCGATTTTTTCATTTCTCCGGCGTATTCGGTGCCGCCGATTAGTACAATACGTTCTTCGAATGAAATAATAACAAATGCTTCTGAAGATGTTTTATCCACGGCAGGATCTGCTTTAAAGTGCGGAGCAGAAATAATCGTAAAGCCGGCCTCGTGTGTCTGCAGTTCCTCTTCCGAGGGACGGATGAACAGCTGCTTGGCAAAAAGATTATGCCAGGCATCTTCATTAATCACACGGATTGGAAGCCGGTAGGCAGGGTCTGCTCCTGCAAAAGCCTGCGTGACAAACAGTTCTTTTTGTTCAGCAAGATGAGTCATTACTTTTCTATAGAGGTCCGTGAAGATCTGTTTGGAGATCGGCTGATTTACCGGGCCCCAGTCTATATCATTTAGTACGCTCTCTTCTTCAACAATAAATTTATCTTTTGGAGAACGGCCCGTATATTTACCGGTTTCCACACTAAGGGCTCCACTGGCTGTAAGAATACCTTCTTTTCTGGCCAACGCTCTTTCTACAAGGTGTGAAACGGGCAGATTCATATGAATGTTGTCACCATGAAGAAGGTGATGAATTTCATTGGAAAAATCTAAAGTAGTCATGGCGGCAAAATCCTTTCTTTTCTTGAATAGTATCATCTAATTGTTAATTAGTATAACACATTAAAAATATTAGTCTATACTACTAGTGGAAATTTTCAAAAATAAATCACGCTATTCTGTTAATGGAAAAAAATTTTTTTTAGACATACAGCATAGGAAAATGCTTTATTTGACAAGAGATTGGAACTGAGGTAACATATTTTTCGAACGGATACTCTTATCCCGAGCTGGTGGAGGGACAGGCCCTGCGAAACCCGGCAACCATCCGAAAGTGTGAAACGGAAAGGTGCTAACCTGGAGAGACGACTGTCGTCTTGGAAGATAAGAGGCGAAAAAGGAACGGATAGAAACCCCCTTTTCCTCGCCATGGAAAAGGGGGTTTTGTGTTTTCTTTCTCTTCTTCTTCTATATAATAAGGCGGCTTAGGCAGCGTGCATACTATTATGCAGCAGGCAGAAGTACGGCAGAATAAGTTATAAGCAGGATAAAAAGGAGGATATTTCATGGAAACAATTGGACGCCGCCTGTTTACATCAGAGTCTGTTACAGAAGGACACCCTGATAAACTGTGTGATCAAATTTCAGATGCAATATTAGATGAGATATTATCGCATGATCCAAATGCGAGAGTAGCTTGTGAAACAGTAGTGAATACAGGCCTTGTGCTTGTTGCTGGAGAAATTAGTACATCTACGTATGTAGATATTCCAAAGATTGTAAGAGAAACGCTAAAAGAGGTGGGATACACCAGGGCAAAATACGGTTTTGATTCCGAAACGTGTGCCATTCTTACTTCTATTGACGAACAATCAGCAGACATTGCCCAGGGAGTCGACGTAGCGCTGGAATCGCGCGAAGGTTCAATGACAGAAGACGAGCTGGAGGCAATTGGTGCAGGAGACCAGGGTCTTATGTTTGGTTATGCAGATAACGAAACAAAAGAATTAATGCCTCTTCCAATTTCCCTTGCTCATAAATTGGCCAGAAGGCTGACCTACGTGAGAAAAGAAGGAATTCTTCCTTACCTTCGTCCCGACGGAAAAACACAAGTAACGATCGAATACGGCGATGACGGGAAGCCGCTTCGTGTAGAAACGATTGTTATTTCAGCCCAGCATCAGGAAGATATTACGCTGGAGCAGATAGACAGCGACCTTAGAGAACACGTTATTGACCCTGTTGTACCGGAAGCTCTTTTAGATGAAGAAACAAATTACTTTATGAACCCGACCGGCAGGTTTGTTATCGGTGGTCCTCAGGGGGATGCCGGTCTGACAGGTAGAAAAATAATTGTAGATACGTATGGAGGATATTCGCGTCATGGAGGCGGAGCCTTTTCAGGGAAGGATCCGACAAAAGTAGACCGTTCCGCTTCGTACGCCGCTCGTTATGTTGCGAAAAATATAGTAGCTGCTGAACTGGCAGAACGATGCGAAGTACAGCTTGCCTATGCTATCGGAGTTGCCCGTCCTGTATCTATTGCGGTGGAAACATTTGGCACCGGAAAAGTATCGGAAAGCGTACTGGTAGATCTGGTGAAAGATAATTTTGACCTGCGTCCTGCAGGGATCATCAAAATGCTGGACCTTCGCCGTGCTATTTACAGACAGACGGCTGCCTACGGCCACTTTGGACGTACAGACGTAAATCTGCCGTGGGAAAAAACAGATAAAGCGGAACTGCTGAATCAGCTGGCAAAAGAAAAAAACAATAAAAAAGAAAGACGGCCCTAAAATGGGGTCGTCTTTTTTTATTCGTAGTGTATTTCTTTTAATACGCCGTCTTTTATAAACTGTTTCATATCTTTGTCCATTAAATCGACCAAATGATGCTGCCGGGTGGATTTAAACATCCCCAAAGCTTCATTCCAATGCTCGAGCCCCTTTTCGGTCTCTCCCATCAGCAGGAGGTTCCGGCCCTTCTGATAAAGCAGCTCACCGAAAACATACATAGTTCTTGTCTCCAGACATCGTTTTATGCCTTTTTCACACCACTGCGCTGATTCTTTATAGCGCTTTTGTTTTGTGAGTGAAATGGCGAGCGTGTAAGTTAATTTCATTTCAATAGAAGGATTTTTTCTTTTTTTCATCTGCTTCCATTTATTCAGCGCCTCTTTACATAGTGCTTCAGCGTCTTCGTAGCGTTCTTCCAGATTATAAAAAACAGCTAAAGAGTTGCTTATTTCGGCTTTTCTTTCGGTAAAAGAAGGATTAGGGTCAATCGAGATGGAGAATAGAAGCTGCTCGAAGGCTTCTTCCGTTTTTCTATAAAGATGGTATAAAAAAATTCCCTTATGCCAGGCTATGTACTGTTTGTACAAAGGGGGCGTAAAAAGAGGGTTGTCTTTTTCATATAAAATCAAAGCTTCCATCTGTTTATAATCCTGCGTGAAGCGGCATTCCTCAAGCTGGTCAAAAACGTCCTGCACGTAGTCCGGGCGCTCTGAAACGGCCTCTTCAAAGAAATAATACATATCAGCGCCAAGTTTTTCAGCAATTTGAAACAGCGTATTCGAATACGGGATAATAGAGCCGTTTTCGATTTTGCTTATCTGGGCCTGGGTGCAGATGCCATCAGCCAGTTCAGCCTGGGTCATATGATTATACTGGCGCAGCTCCTGAATTTTTTTTCCTACTCTCGAAAAGTCCACTAGATTTCCTCCTTTCTGTTTATTCCTATAATTATTATAACCAACAGGTACTAAAGATGGAAGTAAAAATCTATATAAATGCCTATAAATGGCTTATAAAGGAAAATGTTAATAAGTAGTAGTTATATTATACTACTTTTACGAAGAGGAGGTGATTTGATTGAATAAAGTAGGATACGTGTTTGCTGCAGCAGCAGTATGCGTAATAATAATGAATTTTCAGGGGACGGATGTACTTTTTACAGGCTTTTCCCAACTAACGCCGCTTAATCTTCCCCACAAACATTAATTGAAGGACAGTACGGCATTTTTACATAATTTGGATCATCTCCCTTTACGTTTGTCAAACGGCAATGAGGGGTATATACTTTTTATAGTTTAGGTCTATAAACTCGATAGCGGGTTTGGCAGCTTAACAATAGTAGAAAGGAGATGAACATTGCCGGAAAGAATTCAAATCACCTTTAACGGTGAAAAGAAAACAGTAGAAAATGACCAAAGTGTCCTGCAATATACAATTGGAAACCTTCAGAACTTCCTAACGTATGCTATCATCCAAGCCTTGGAGCCATTGAAACCTGTGATACATGCATGGTTAAAGTGAACGGGGAAATGGTTAGAGGATGCTCGACGCCTTGAATGATGGAGACGTGGTAGATTCTGTATCATCTGATGTACAGGAAGCACAAGTTGTAGCAATGGACCGGATTCTGCATAACCATGAGTTGTATTGCACAGTTTGTGATTATAATAATGGCGGCTGTGAAATACATAATACGGTGAAAGAAATGAAAGTAGAGCACCACCAAGCGAGCCTTTTGAACCGAAACCTTACGAAGAGGATAATACAAATGCGTTTTACCGCTATGATCCGGATCAGTGTATCCTCTGCGGGCGCTGTGTAGAAGCCTGTCAGGATGTTCAGGTGACAGAAACGCTTACTATTGACTGGGAGCGCCAGAAGCCGCGTGTTATCTGGGATAATGATGTACCGATTGATGAGTCCTCCTGTGTATCCTGTGGTCACTGCTCAACAGTATGCCCATGCAACGCCCTCATTGAAAAATCCATGGTGGGAGAAGCAGGCTACATGACAGGAATTGACCAGCAGACACTGCGTCCAATGATAGAAGTAACCAAGCAGGTGGAAACAGGCTACAGTTCTATTCTGGCCATTTCTGATATGGAAGCCGCTATGCGTGAAAGCCGCATCGAAAAAACAAAACAACAGTATGTACTTACTGTGGAGTAGGCTGTAGCTTTGACGTCTGGACTAAGGGACGCGACATATTAAAAATAGATCCGCAGGTAGAAGCACCGGCAAACGGAATTTCAACCTGTGTGAAGGGTAAGTTCGGCTGGGATTATACAAATAGTGAAGAACGTATAACAAAGCCGCTTATCCGTAAAGGCGATTCTTTTGTAGAATCTACATGGGATGAAGCCATCGCTCTTATTAAATCGAAATTTACATCTATTAAAGAAGAACATGGACCTAATGCCCTCAGCTTTATCAGTTCTTCAAAAACAACAAACGAAGAATCGTACCTGATGCAGAAGCTCGGACGCGGAGTTATTGGAACCAACAACATTGATAACTGTTCCCGTTACTGCCAGTCTCCTGCGACAATGGGACTTTTCCGGACCGTAGGCTATGGCGGGGATTCAGGCGGCATTGAAGATATTAGAAATTCCGCACTTGTTATTGGTGTCGGCACAAATACTTCAGAGTCCCATCCGGTACTGGCAACAAGAGTAAAAAGCTCCCATAAGCTCAGAGATCAAAAGCTTATTGTTGCTGACCTGCGTAAGCACGAAATGGCGGAGCGCTCTGACTTGTTTGTCCGTCCAAACCCGGGTACAGACTTGATCTGGCTTTCTGCGGCAGCAAAATATATTCTCTTGATCAGGGATGGGAAGATAAGAAATTCCTTGGAGAGAGTAAACGGCCTTGATGAATTCAAAGCCAACCTGGATAAATACACGCTTGACTATGCTGTTGAAAAAACAGGAATAGCTAAAGAAGATATAATCGAAATTGCGAAAAGCGTTTATGAAGCAGAAACAACCTGTATTCTCTGGGCTATGGGTGTTACACAGCATTTAGGAGGAAGCGACACGAGCACAGCGATCTCCAACCTGCTTCTCGTTTCAGGTAACTACGGCAAGCCGGGTGCAGGTGCTTATCCGCTTAGAGGACATAATAACGTGCAGGGTGCAAGTGACTTTGGAAGCATGCCTGACAAAATGCCTGGATATGAAGATGTAATGGATGAAGAAGTACGTGCGAAATATAAAAATGTGTGGGGAGTAGACCTTCCATCCGAAAAAGGTTTGAACAACCACGAAATGATTGATGCCATTCATGACGGCAAGCTGAAAGCTATGTACTTAAAGGGAGGAAATGAGCCTGGTTGATTCAAACATCAACTATGTACAGGATGCTCTTGCCAAGCTTGACTTCTATGTAGTACAGGATGTCTTTCTCAGCCGTACAGCTCAGTTTGCTGACGTTGTACTTCCGGCAAGCCCAAGTCTTGAAAAAGACGGTACGTTCACAAACACGGAGCGTCGTTTCCAAAGACTTTACAAAGCATTGGAGCCAATGGGAATCCAAGCCGGACTGGCAGATCATTATGGAAGTGGCTAATGCAATGGGAGCTGAATGGAACTATTCCCACCCATCAGAAATCATGGCAGAGGCAGCTTCACTTGCAGATATCTTTGCAGGAGTTTCCTATGACCGCCTGGAAGGCTATAACAGCCTGCAGTGGCCGGTATTTGCAGACGGTACAGACTCACCGGTACTGTTCCTGGACGAATTTCCGTTCCCTGACGGCAAGGCAAGACTGTACCCTGTAGATTGGACAGTCCCTGTACAATACGAAGAGCAGTACGATCTGCATGTAAACAACGGCAGAATGCTTGAGCACTTCCATGAAGGAAATATGACGTACCGTTCTCAAGGTATTAAAGACAAAACGCCAAATAACTTTGTTGAAGTTTCTCCTGAACTGGCAATAGAGCGCAATGTGAAAGACGGCTCTCTTGTACGAATTATTTCTCCATACGGTGCCATTAAAGTAAGATGTATTGTAACGGAGAGAGTAGCAGGCAATGAGCTGTATGTATCAATGAATGACAGCGGAGATGCGGCTATTAACCTCTTAACAAGCAGCTACTCAGATAAAGATACCGATACGCCTGCGTATAAAGAAGTAAAAGCTAAAATGGAAGTACTGGAAACAGAAGGTGAAACGCCGCTTCCGAAGCATAACTTCCGTTATGGTAATCCACAGCCTCAACAAGGGGTGGAAGTACACCGTAAATGGAAACGCGATGATTACGAATTCCCGGGCGATACGGTTAAGAAAAACCGCGGCCTCACGAAAGATTTAGTGAAAAAGGGGGAGTCTTAAATGGCAGAGCCGATTACTTCTATTCAAAGGCGCACCCTTAGTGAAGAAGAACAAAAGAAACAGGACTTAAAAGAAATTGAAGAAGTTCTTTTAGCTAATAAAGAAGGAATTCTAAGCTCAATTGAAATTCTGAACGGTTTACAGAGTAAGGGCGTTCTGACTATTATTAACGGCCTGCTGAAAGAAGGAGAAGAAGTGATGGATATTCTCGTGAAAACCATTGATCAGCCTGGTGTCACGAAAAGCATCAAAAATCTTCTTCTAATGGGCGGTCTCGCGGGCTCTATTGATGTAGACAAGATTAAGCCTATGCTGGACCGTTTAAACAATGGGCTGGAGCGGGTTTCCGAGGAAGAGGAAAATCCACATAAAACAAATATTTTCTCTCTGTTAAAGCTGCTGAGGGATCCGGAAGTCAACCGCACCGTTACCCTGATGGTAAGCTTCCTGCAGGGAATGGGGCAGGCACCGGCTCAAAGCGAAGCGATGCCAAACGAGAAAAAGCTCCCGATACAGACGTATAAAACCAAACAAAAGCACCCATCCTACAGATGGGTGCTTTTTGATATGCAAAAATATCAGCTGTTCTGCTGTTTTTTTATTTTCTTCTTCTGCTATCTGTTTATAGTACTGGCCTTTTTCTACATAACTCTGGCGGATGCGTGCCATATCTTTTCGGTCTTCTTCATTCAGTTCGCGTA
The DNA here is from genome assembly GCF_023845525.1 of Sinobaca sp. H24. Lineage (NCBI taxonomy): Bacteria > Bacillati > Bacillota > Bacilli > Caryophanales > Sporolactobacillaceae > Sinobaca > Sinobaca sp. H24. Next base: position 92,532 of record NZ_JALBWT010000011.1, on the reverse strand, counting down.
TCACTTTAGCAGGGCTTCCGAATGCAAGGGAATGAGGAGGAATCGTTTTTCCGGGAGGAACGAGACTGCCCGCTCCAATGAAAGACCCTTCCCCTATTTCCGCACCGTCCAGGATGGTAGCGCCCATACCAATCAATGCATTTTTACGAATAACGGCACTATGAAGCATTACTTTATGGCCTATTGTTACATCGTCTTCTAAAATAAGAGGGTTTTTCGGACTCTGATGCAGCACGGAATGGTCCTGAATATTGACCCGGTTTCCGATAATAGTAGGAGCCACATCCCCCGGATCACTGTATGAAACCATATGCTTGATTCTTCTCCGATTTTTACATCACCAGTAATAATGGAGTAATCTGCAAGGTAGACACTGGATGCAATCTCTGGATAAATGCCGTGATAAGGATATATTTTCATGAAGTCCTCCTATATGAGTCAATATATTGTACACTTATAGTACTAGTGTATCAAAATTAAAATAAACAGAGAAGTAAGCAGGAGAGGCGGGTCAGTAACGTGATGAAAACATGGTTAGTCGAAAGGCCGAGAGCGACCGTCGTTATTGTACACGGCAACGGGGAGCACCATGGAAGGTATGAGTGGATGATTGAACAGCTGAACCGCCAGCGGTTTAACGTCGTAAGCGGTGATCTGCCGGGACATGGAAGAACCCGTGGAAAAAGAGGGCATGTGGACAGCTTTGACCAGTACATAGATGCCGTATTTACCTGGTATACAGAAGCTGCAGGGTATGACCTGCCTGTTTTTTTATTCGGGCATAGTATGGGAGGATTGGTTACGATCCGCATCCTGATGGAAAGACGCATGCGGATCCGGGGAGTTGTATTGTCTTCTCCGTGTTTAAGCCTGTATCAGCCGCCGGGTCGGATGAAAGATTTAAGCACAAAAATGCTGCATCGTCTAAAGCCGACCTTTAGTTCCAGTTCGGGTATTCAGGCGGCGGATGTTACAAGAAATGAAGAGGCCAGAGCCTCCTACGAAACGGATGAATGGAACACATCTACCGTGACGGTTAGGTGGTATCAGGAACTGCTCAAAGCGATGAAGCAAAGCCACGCAGATGCCCTGGAATTTCCGGATGTGTCTCTGCTTGTGATGCAGGCAGGCACTGATTTAATTGTAGATAAACATGCTACACACCACTGGTTTAACAAGCTTGAAATCACGGATCGTTCCCTGCGGGAGTGGAAAGGGTTATACCACGAATTGCTGAATGAACCGGAGCGTGAAGAAATATTCCGATTTATGATGTATTTCATTCATATGAGGTTATAGGGTACAATGGCATCGTGTTTTATAATTTATTATGCAATAGGAGGATTTAATTATAGTGAGCGCCCCAACAACGATGTGGACTTTGATGTACCACATAAAAAAAGAAATTGTGCCGCGTGTCCATACGATTTTGGATGAATGGCGCGTAAAAGCAGCAGGCATCCCGAATGCGGATCTCCGCGGGCATGCATTGAACAGCATTAATGAAAATACGTTTCACAGCGAAGGAGGAGGCGTGTATGCTCTTTTAACAAGAAAAGAGATACGCGAAGACCTGCTTCGTTTTATCGTAGCGTACCAGATTATCTGTGATTATCTGGATAGTTTATGTGATGAGACCGATTCTTTTGATAAAAGGGATTTTCGTTCGCTTCATGAAGCGCTTCGAATCGCTTTATCTCCGGAAGAGAAAGCTTATCCATATTATGAACATCACCCACAGTCCGAAGATAATGGATTTCTGCAGGAGCTCGTAGAGGCCTGTCAGCAGCATGTTTCGGTTTTCCCAGGATTCTCTCATGCCCGTCCTTCGATGGAAGAGCTCTCTCTGCATTATAGAAACCTGCAGGTTTACAAACATGTGAAAAAAGAAGATCGGGAACCGCTTTTAACGGAATGGTTCGAAGAAGAAAAACATCATGTGCCCGATATGTTCTGGTACGAGTTCAGCGCGTCTACGGGCTCTACCCTTGGTATTTATGCCCTCGCCGCTTATGCTTCACGGAGCCATCTTGCGGAGTGGCAGGCGGAGGCCATCAAGAACAGCTATTTCCCTTACGTACAGGGCATGCATATTCTGCTTGATTACTTCATCGATCAGGAAGAGGATATTCAGGACGACGAACTGAATTTCTGTGCTTACTACGAGGATGAAGAAACGATGGTGCGCCGGATGGAATTATTCAAGCAGGAGGGCGAAAAGCGCCTGAAGCGTCTACCTGATGCGGCGTTTCATTCGTTATTAAATAAAGGCATTATCGCCATTTATTTAGCAGATGAAAAGGTCCAGAAGCGGCCGGAACTAAAAAAAACGGCCGGCCGCTTTATCCGCTTCGGGGGTCTTCCCACAGCCTTTTTCTATTTAAATTCGTGGGTGTTTCGTAAAACAACATAAAAGAAGAGCTCTGCCGGCCGGCAGGGCTCTTCTTTTTATTCTGCTTTATCTACTACGGTTAACGCGCCGGTTTCTGGAGAAATGACGAGTCCGTGCACCGGGGTGCCTGCGGGAAGAAAGGGATGCCTGCGTATAATATTTACACTCTGGCGTACGCTGTCTTCCACATTTTCAAAGCCTTTCAGCCATTCCCGGACGTTATTGCCGGAAGCTTCAATCTCTGCTACTTTTTCTTCCGTTAATCCATTTTTGTATGCTTTCTCAAGAAGAGGTTCCGGCTCCAGACCGGTCATGCCGCAGCCATAATGACCAACTACAGCAATCTCTTCTGCCTGTAGTTCATACAGCGCTACAATAATACTTCTCATAATACTTCCATAGGAGTGAGAAAGAACAGCACCAGCATTTTTGATGATCTTGGCGTCTCCCTGCTGCAGATTCATCGCTCTTGGAAGAAGCTCTGAAAGCCTGGTATCCATACAAGTTAAAACAACCAGCTTTTTGTTGGGAAACTTTGACGTTTCATAATTCTCATATTCTTTGTTTTCTACAAATGTCCGGTTAAATTCAATAATGGAATCAATCGTTGGCATTATTACGGCCCCTTCCCTGGTAAATTTGCACGGCGTCTGCACCGCACTTTCATTATTATATAGTAAGATTTATCTTTTTTCCAAAGCATATACAAGAGGCGGATGATTTATCTGATTGATAAACTGGTATTTGGCTGCATGAAAGGAGTGTTGGTTCAATGCAGAAATGTATTTATCTACGGCATTCTGCTCGCGAGCGCCTTCTGTGTGTCCCGGATAAGCTGTAATAAGAATGCCGCATTCTTTAGGCAGGGAAGGAAGCAGATTTTCCAGCGTTCGAATGGTAGAAGAGGTGGTCGTCGTGATGCTTTTATCCCCGGAGGGAAGATAGCCTAAATTAAACACAACCGCAGCTGTATTGTTGATCACTTCCTGAGGCACCCATTCCAGTATTTTTTCATGGCTGTCGTGAATAAGGTGTACATTGGTATATCCTGCCTGATCAATGCGCTGGGCTGTCGCATTAATCGCCTGTTTTTGAATATCAAAGGCGTACACCAGGTCTGCACGTTCAGCCAGAAATAAAGTGTCTGCGCCTTTTCCGGCCGTAGCATCGATGGCTGCTGCACCTTTATGAAGGTATTTTTCCAAAAGAAGACGTCCGAATGGAAGAACGCCCGGCATCTTCATCGGGAAGTCTCCTGAACGCCTGCGGCAAATTTACCCTGCCAGCTGCCGCGTCTTTTCAGTTCATCATCAATTCCATTTAATACGCTCCATTTATTCATGCTCCACATTGGTCCTATCATCAGCTCGGCCGGCCCGTCACCGGTGAGGCGGTGAATCGTAATAGAAGCAGGGAGCCTTTCAATCTGATCTGCGGTCAGCTGAATATAGTCTTCCTGTGACATCAGCTCGACAAGTCCTTTTTCATACTGCTTTACCATCGGGGTTTTCTTCAGCAGGTGCAGCAGATGAATCTTAATGCCCTGAATATCGAGTCTGCTTACTTCTTTCACCGTTTCAAGCATCATCTCAGGGGTTTCCAGAGGCAGGCCGTTGATCACGTGGGCACAGACGTTAATATTGTGCTTTCTAAGCTTTTCCACGCCTTCTTTATAGCACTCATAGTCATGGGCCCGGTTAATTAACAGGGCGGTGCGTTCGTGCACGGTCTGAAGGCCCAGCTCCACCCAGAGATGCGTCCGCTGATTCAGGTCAGCAAGATACTCAACGACGTCATCCGGCAGGCAGTCGGGGCGCGTAGCGATAGATAACCCAACAACATCCTCCTGTCTGAGAATGCTTTCAAACATCACCTTTAATTCCTCCACCGGGGCATATGTGTTGCTGAAGGCCTGAAAATATCCAATATATTTTCCTTTTTTCCATTTTCGGTTCATCCGGTTTTTTACTGTGTGAAATTGATCAATAATATCTTCTCCCCGGTCTCCGGCAAAATCCCCGGAACCTCTCTGGGAACAGAACGTACAGCCGCCGGAAGCGACAGATCCGTCCCGGTTGGGGCAGTCAAAGCCGCCGTCGAGAGGAACTTTAATAATTTTTTCGCCGAAATGATTTTTCAGCTGATGATTCCATGTATAATATCGTTTGTCTCCCCAAAGTAATGGAGAGGCTGTATCTGCATTCATGTGTATCTCTCCCTGTATAAGTAAATCTAGTGTATCCTTTATTCTATCACGCCTATTTTTGAAAACCCAGCGGTGGAATAGGGTTATACCTGCTCTGCCTTGACAGGCAAGGGGTTAATCCATAAAATATCATATATTGATTACCATTTTTCAGTGAAGAAAGCGAAAGTACGATATAATGTATTTATACATAGTATCTCTGCGGTAAAAAACACAGGAATAATCGTGATATAGAGAAAGAGGAGGCTGTAAACATGGCATTTCCGCATCAGGAAATCGAACAGAAATGGCAGCAGTACTGGGAAGAAAACAAAACCTTCCGTTTAGAAGATGAACAAAATGATAATCCGGATTATTATGCTCTGGATATGTTTCCTTATCCATCAGGCGCAGGGCTTCATGTAGGCCACCCGGAAGGCTATACAGCTACCGATATTTTATCCAGAATGAAACGGATGCAGGGATACAATGTGCTTCATCCTATCGGCTGGGATGCATTCGGCCTGCCGGCAGAGCAGTTTGCCCTTGATACTGGAAAGCACCCGCGTGACTTTACGAAATCGAATATTGACACGTTCAAACGCCAGATTAAATCTCTGGGGTTTTCTTATGACTGGGACCGCGAAATTAATACGACGGATCCGGATTACTACAAATGGACCCAGTGGATTTTTATCCAGCTTTACAATAAAAACCTGGCATACATGGATGAAATCGCCGTAAACTGGTGCCCGGCACTCGGAACCGTTCTGGCTAATGAAGAAGTCATTGACGGAAAAAGCGAACGCGGCGGCCACCCGGTGGAACGCCGTCCGATGAAGCAGTGGATGCTTAAGATCACTGAATACGCTGATCGTCTTCTCGAGGATCTTGAAGATCTCGACTGGCCGGAAAGCATTAAGGACATGCAGCGCAATTGGATTGGACGTTCGGAAGGAGCGGAAGTCACCTTTAACGTGAGAGGCTCCACGAAATCTTTCACCGTGTTTACGACACGTCCCGATACATTGTACGGAGCGACTTACTGCGTGCTGTCTCCTGAACATGAGCTCACACCTGCTATTACGACAGCGGAACAAAAGCAGGCCGTAGAGACCTATCAAAAAGAAGTAGCTACAAAGAGTGATCTGGAGCGCACGGAACTGCAGAAAGAAAAAAGCGGCGTATTTACCGGAGCATATGCAATTCATCCGGTGACCGGAGAAGAAGTTCCTGTCTGGATTGCGGACTATGTATTGTCCACGTACGGAAGCGGCGCTATTATGGCCGTTCCCGCCCACGATCAGCGTGACTATGAATTTGCGAAAAAATATGATCTGCCGATTATTCAAGTATTGGAAGGCGGCAGCATTGAAGAAGAAGCATATACAGGTGATGGTGCCCACATCCATTCCGGTTTTCTGGACGGCCTTGGCACAAAAGAAGCAATTACAGCGATGATTACATGGCTGGAAGAGCAGGGCACCGGGGAAAAGAAAGTCACGTACAGGCTGCGCGACTGGCTTTTCAGCCGCCAGCGCTACTGGGGTGAACCAATTCCTGTTATCCACTGGGAAGATGGCAGCATGAGCGCGCTTCCGGAAGAAGAGCTTCCACTCGTTCTTCCGGATATGGATGAGTTTAAGCCATCCGGTACGGGGGAGTCTCCTCTTGCCAACGCAAAAGACTGGCTCGAAGTTACGGATCCAGTAACAGGAATGAATGGACGCCGCGAAACCAATACGATGCCGCAGTGGGCAGGAAGCTGCTGGTATTACCTTCGTTATATCGATCCGGATAATACGGAAAAGCTGGCAGATGAAGAAAAACTCAAACGCTGGATGCCGGTTGATATCTATATCGGCGGTGCCGAGCATGCGGTGCTGCATCTGTTATACGCCCGCTTCTGGCACAAGGTGCTGTATGATATTGGCGTTGTTTCTACAAAGGAACCGTTCCAGCGTTTATACAACCAGGGCATGATTCTTGGGGAAAACAATGAAAAAATGAGCAAATCCAAAGGCAATGTAGTAAACCCGGATACGATCGTTAAAACCCACGGGGCGGATACGCTGCGTTTGTATGAAATGTTTATGGGTCCGCTTGACGCCTCGATTGCCTGGTCAGAGAATGGGGTAGAGGGCGCCAGGCGCTTTCTCGACAGAGTATGGCGTCTGTTTATCAAAAATGATAACGAATTAAGTCAGGCAGTTACGAACAAAGAACCGTCCGGCGATTTCGAAAAAACGTATCATAAAACGGTAGCCAAAGTTACTGAAGAGTTCACGCATCTTCGGTTTAATACAGGCATCAGCCAGCTGATGATCTTTATAAATGAAGCATATAAGCAGGAAGAACTTCCTAAGCCATTCATAGAAGGGTTTACAAAGCTTCTGTCTCCCATTGCCCCCCATCTGGCAGAAGAGCTTTGGTCGTATCTCGGCCATGAAGGCACAATTACCTATGAGCCCTGGCCGGTTTATGATGAAAACATGCTCGTAGAAGATGAAGTAGAAATTGTTGTACAGGTAAACGGCAAAGTGAAATCCAAACTGCTGATCGCGAGAGAAGCAGATAAAGCAGCGACGGAAGAACTTGCTATGGCACAGCCAAAAATCAAAGAAGAAACCGAAGGCAAAACGATCCGCAAAGTGATCGTAGTCCCTGGGAAGCTCGTGAATATTGTAGCCAACTAAAGACTGTCTTCACAAAAAGAGCCTAATCTCGAATGTAGAGAATAGGCTCTTTTTGTATTTTCTTTTTACAGAGGTGCTGTGTTTTTCATTGCAGCGGCGGCTGTACCTGCGGAATAACCGGTAGAAAACGCACAGGTGATATTAAATCCACCCGTATAACCATGCACGTCAAGGATTTCTCCACAGAAAAACAGTCCTTCCGTCATTTTCGATTCCATCCGCTTCGGATCAATTTCCTTAATGGAAATGCCTCCACCGGTAACAAACGCGTCTTCAATCGACAGCGTGCCATCTGCTTCAATCCGAAAGTCCGTCAGGAGATCAGCCAGCTTTCGCAGGGCATCGTTTGTCATAGTATCCAACGGTTCGTCGGCAGCAATACCGGCACGTTCGAGAAAGAAAAGCAGTGTTTTTTCCGGGAGCCACGACTTCAGCGCGTTTTTACTGTTTTTTGTGCCGTTTGTTTTTTTAAGGGTAATAAACTGCTGAAAAATAGCTTCCGGGCTGCTGTCCGGATACAGGGCAAGTGATAAAGGGATCGTGTCCGTTTTGTATTTTTTCAACGCCTTCACCACGTACTGGCTGCAGCGCAGGCTGATCGGACCGGAGACGCCGAAATGAGTAAAGATAAATCCGCCGCGGTGGGTTTTGATTTTTTTCCCTTTTGGCTGCATCACAGTTAAAGCCACGTCCTGAAATGATGCCCCCTGCAGCACTTTCTGCTGGATAAACGGTTCGCTGGATGTAATCGGAACCTCGGTCGGATAAAGTTCCGTAATCGTATGACCCGCAGCTTCCGCCCACGGATAACCGTCTCCGGTACTTCCTGTCTGCGGAACGGATTTGCCTCCGGTCGCAATGATAACTGAAGGAGCGTACAGCTTTTCTCCGTTTTCCAGAACCAGCCCTTCGATTCTGCCATTTTCAATCAGAAGAGAAGCAACCTTTGTCTGTTTTCTCGTTTCCACCTGCAGCCTGTCGAGTTCCTGTAAAAGAGTCTGCACGACGGTGACGGCTTTATCATTTACCGGAAACATCCGACCCATATTCCTTCAGCTCAATGCCGAGTCCTTCAAAATAAGCAATAATGTCCTCGTTATTAAAATTGGAAAAAGGGCTGTACATAAATTTTCCATTACCGGGTATATGCTCAATAAGCTGCTTAAGTTCCATCCGGTTTGTGACATTACAGCGTCCTCCGCCGGAAATAGCAAGCTTGCGTCCGAGTTTTTTTCCTTTATCAAGCAGAAGGACGCGTGCCCCGTGTTCAGCAGCCGCTGCTGCGGACATCAGGCCGGCGGGTCCTCCTCCTACCACTATGGTATCGTATCGCATTATGATATCCTTTCCTTGTATAAACATATTGTCATCAACGTGTATTTTTGAAGTAATCCTATCATAACAAATAATCATGCTGTCTCCCACTATGGGAACGGCAGTGAAAAGGAGCTGGGAAAGCAATGAAAAAAATGCAGCTGAAAACAAAAACAAGAGATCAGTTTATTGATATTACAAGAGAAGTTGAAAAATATGTAAAAGAACAGGCTGTCAGCGATGGCACAATTACAGTGTACTGCCCCCACACAACCGCAGGTATTACGGTGAACGAAAATGCAGATCCCGACGTAAAAAAAGATATGATTATGAGACTCGATGAAGTGTACCCATGGGATCATGAAAAGTACCGCCATGCGGAAGGAAATACGGCTTCTCATTTGAAAGCAAGCACCGTAGGGACGGGCCAGACGATTATTGTTGCTGATGGAGCATTAGTGCTAGGGACATGGCAGGGAATCTATTTCTGCGAATTTGACGGCCCCCGGACGAGAACCTATTATTTAAAAGCAATGATAGGGTAATAAGATAAAATATTTGTTCTTCTCCAATGATTTACAAGATTCTCAGTGAAAATTATGGTAAAATTCTCAAGGATGAGATTTAGTAACTAATTGGAGATGAATGTATGACCGACTCGAAATTTTTACGTGGTACGATGATATTAACGATGGCAACGTTCGCCTCAAAAATTCTAGGCATGATATATGTTTTCCCTTTTGTAGCAATGGTGGGCCAGCAGGGGCTGGCTCTTTACCAATACGGTTACCAGCCCTATGTGATTCTGCTCAGTATGGCCACTCTCGGTGTGCCGATGGCCGTTTCAAAATTCGTTTCCAAATATAATGCGATGGGAGACTATAAAACGGGCCAGCGCCTGTTGAAAACCGGTATTCTGTTTATGAGTATTACCGGCTTACTTGCATTTCTGGTATTATTCTCCATGGCACCCGTCATTTCCGGATGGATTATTAGTGATCCAAGCGATCTGGATGGGAACTCCCTGATAGATGTTACGTTTGTTATCCGGATGGTCAGTGTTGCATTGATCATTATACCGGCGATGGCAGTAATCCGCGGCTATTTCCAGGGCAATCAGTCTATGGGGCCTACAGCTGTTTCCCAGGTTCTTGAGCAGTTGATCCGTATCGTATTTATTCTCAGCATGGCATATTCTGTTCTTTACATAATGGATGGAGACCTTGGTACAGCAGTAGGATTTGCTACATTCGGCGCTTTTGTCGGCGGTCTTGGAGGACTGGCTGTATTACTATTTTATTGGAAGAAAAGAAAGCATTTTATTGATCAGCAGGTAAATGAAAGCACGGTCGATCACAACCTGCCGCTATCTAATATGTACAAAGAGCTTATTATGTACGCCCTTCCATTCTCATTTGTTGGGCTGGCTATTCCGCTGTTCCAGCTCGTGGATTTATTTACATTTAACAATGCGCTTACCGCTTCCGGCTATACGCTCGGAGAAGCAGAAACGATGTACGGCGTGTTTTCCGGTTCGGCACACCGCCTGATTCTGATTCCGGTAGCTATTGCAACAGCGATGAGCGTTACGTTGATTCCTGCAATTACCAAGTCATTTACGAGTCAGAATGATGAAGTCCTGCAGAACCAGATTACACAGGCTTTCCAAATTATTATCTTTTTGGCTGTACCGGCATCTGCCGGATTAATGCTGTTGTCATATCCTACATTTGCGCTTTTGTTCGGCTTAAATGATATTGAAGTCGGCGGATATATTCTGCGCTATTATGCGCCGGTAGCCATTCTGTTTTCCCTGTTTTCTGTGAGTGCGGCGATGCTGCAGGGCATTAACCAGCAGCGCTTTGCTGTGCTTTCGCTTATAGTGGGAATTCTAATAAAATTGATTTTAACGTACCCGCTTTTAATTGCACTCGGTTCCATGGGAGCTATCATCAGTACGTTCCTCGGGTTTACCGCAGCTATTATCTTCAATCTGGTAATTATTGCGAAGTACGCTGATTTTGATTTTCGTCCTTTAATCAAACGGACCATTTTAATTACTGCCGTTACGATTGTGATGAGTCTTGGGGTGATTATCGTTAAAGAAGGAGCAGAGCAGCTGTTCCCGCTCGTTTCCTGGATGAATGCACTTCTTATAGAACTATTTGCAATGGTCACAGGCATCCTTCTTTACTTCATTATTACGGTGAAAATCGGCCTGGCCGGAAAGGTTCTCGGAGACCGGTTTTCTATTCTTAAAAAATAAATGCTTTCTGCGTAAAGGCAGCGATGCATAGTGCATGCTATACTCTAAAAAGAAAGGCTTCTGAGGTGAATAATCAACGTGCAAAAATATAAAAATTACGACTGGTGGATGATCGGGGCTGCTTTTGCACTCGCCATTTTTGGGCTGGTTATGATCTACAGCGCCAGTTTCCCGCTTGCTATTGATCTATATGATAATCCTGCGCACTTTTTTCAAAGACAGCTTATCTTTTTTATTCTGGGAACCCTGATGTTTATCTTTTTTATGCATTTTCCTTTCCGGCGTTTCCAGGTATTTATTCCTTTTTTGATGCTGATATCGATTGTATCGCTTACTCTGGTACTGATAATCGGCAATGAAGTAAATGGAGCGACAAGCTGGTTCAATATAGGGCCGTTTACGGTTCAGCCTGCTGAATTTGTTAAAATAGCGGTGATTATATACTTAGCATACGTATATTCAAAAAAACAAACGTATATCAATCGATTAGTGACGGGCGTTCTGCCTCCGCTTGTTATGATTGTTGTCATTTTTGCTTTAATTGCCCTTCAGCCTGATATAGGAACGGCCGCATCTATTATTATGACTACCGGGGTTATCGTGTACCTATCAGGTGCTAAGATAAGTCATATTGCCGGTCTTGGAGCGGTGGCAGCTGTTGTAATTGGTATTCTGGCCGCAATTGAGCCGTACCGGGTGCAGCGTCTGACCGCATTCCGCGATCCTTTTGAAGTCGCAGAGGCTGCGAGCGGAAGCGGCTATCAGCTTATCCAATCGTATATTGCTTTTGCCCACGGCGGTTTGTTCGGCACAGGGCTTGGGCAGAGCGTACAGAAAATGCACTTTCTGCCGGAACCGCATACAGATTTTATTCTGGCCGTGGTGGCGGAAGAACTCGGTATTTTTGGGATTGGTTTCATACTGTTGTGTCTCGGAATAATAGCCTGGAGAGGCTCATTAATTGGCATTCGCAACCGCAGCCAGTTTGGTACGCTGCTTGCTTTCGGAATTGTTTTTCAGCTTTTAAGCCAGGCGGTCATTAATGCCGGCGCTGCTACAGGATTAATGCCAATTACAGGGCTTACCTTTCCGCTGATGAGCTATGGCGGATCCTCGCTTCTGGTAACAATGATTCTGCTAGGTATTCTAGCTAATATTTCTAAATATACATCGTTGGACCGTAAAAAGTCCGCCCAGGAATCGAGCGCTATCTAGATTGTTATAGGTAGCGTTTTTCCTTTTTACTTTTATAATACGAAGGAGAATTATCTATGTTAATAATCGGATTTGGAAAACTTGCAAAAATGATAATCAATGCCCATCCGGATAAGCCGCTCCCTGTCTATAACAGAACAAAACAGCACGTAGATGAAAATAGTAATGCGTATTATATACCACCGGTTTCGTTTCCAGAGTATACAAATGTTATTATTGCGCTTCCAGAAGAAGCCGCTCTATCTTTTTTGGAAGAAAATATTCATACATTTCCTGAACATGCTGCAGTTTATATTACGTCAACTTCTATCCGGAGAGAAGACATTCAAACGCTTTATCCCGGCTATACGATAGTGCCGGCAAAATTTGCCGGACACGCCCTTCAGGCCGACCTGGAAAAAAACGGTGGAACTTTCGTCGTGCCGGAAAGCTTTCCGACAGAAAAAACCTATTTCGAAAAATGGCTTCAAGGTTCTTTTAACGTAATACACGGAGAAGAAACAGAAGTCCTCGAAGCGAACCAGACAGCAGTGGAGGAGACGGTAGACCTTATTTTAAAGCTTGAAAAAAAGCTCACAGCCAAAAACATTCCAGAGCCGGTAAGAACGGCCGTCCTGCAGCAGATTCCGGCCGGGGTTATACATGCACATATTCGCGGTGAACATGGAGGCTTTGTAAAGAAAATCTGGAAGCAGAAGGAGGAGCAGAATGAGAATTGATAAACTTCTGGCCCATACGGGATACGGTACGAGAACGGAAGTGAAAAAGCTTGTAAAGCAGGGTGCTGTAGAAGCGGACGGAAAAAAGATAAAAAGTTTTTCTGCACAGGTAAATCCAGATAAAGACATGATAACGGTAAAAGGGGAGCCGGTGGAGTACAGGGAATTCGTATATCTGATGATGAACAAGCCGCAGGGTGTAATTTCGGCAACAGAAGACGATATGCATGAAACAGTCGTAAATATATTGGAGTGGGACGACCTGGTACGCCGCCCTTTTCCAGTGGGACGGCTCGATAAAGATACGGAAGGGCTGTTGATTCTGACCAATGACGGTAAGTTTGCCCACGGTATTACATCTCCGAAAAAACACGTGGCTAAAGTATATGAAGCCGTGCTGGACGAGAACGTGACAGAAGAAGACAAAAAGGCATTTACGCAAGGTATCGTTCTTGATGATGGATATGAGACAAAGCCTGCTGTTCTCGAGGAAGTCGATGAGGCGGAGAAGCTGGTGCATATAACGATCTCGGAAGGGAAATTTCATCAGGTGAAAAGAATGTGCCACGCTGTCGGTAAGGAAGTGCTGTTTTTAAAAAGAATTCAAATTGGCAGCATTTCGCTGGATCCTAAGCTGAAGCCTGGAGAATACAGGGATTTACGTGAGGAAGAAATAGAAGAGCTGCAGAATTCCTGACAGACAGCAACCCTCCGGCTGCAGACCGGAGGGTTGTGTGCTTTACAATCAGCATAGGATGAAACAGCTTTCAGCATATCAGGATGCTTTTACGCGCTTTCGGGTAGTTGCCCACTTTCCTCTTGAAGGACTGTGAACAAGGTCATTAAACTCCAAAACGTTCAAGTCTCTTTGAATCGTCCGCTGTGTGATTCCGAACTCGTCAACCAATTCTGTCGTTGTCACTGTCCCCTTCTGTTTGATATAAATATAGATGGACTTTACTCGCGTGATCATACGGTCGGTTGAAGTTCTCAAAAAACCACTCCTTATCCATGATTTATAAAGCACGTTGTAGAGGGAAGCTGCTTTATGTAATAGGTCAATGGGTTCTGGGTCTGATGGTATAACTAGAGTGTATTGAGTAGACAGCTGATAATATATTTTACAAAAAAACAGCACCCTTTACTCTCTTATTGTACAATAATTCCGAAGGTTTTCCAATTTTCTAAAAAAAACTCCATATAATCTTAATATATGGAGTCTTTTTACCTATTATTTATTCAAACTCAAATAGATCCGTGCTCAAATAGCGCTCTCCTGTATCGCAGGCAATAGCAATCACTATTTCATCCGGCGAAAGGGTTTTAGCCTTTTCTAAAGCAGTATAACAGGCGGCGCCGGAAGAAGGTCCCACCAGGATCCCTTCTTCTTTGGCCAGCCGTCTTGTGATATGATAAGCATTTTCATCGGTTACTGTATCAATCCGGCTGTATACCTGCTGATTGAGTATTGGAGGGATAAAGCCGGGGCTTGTACCAACGAGCTTGTGCGGACCAGGTTTCCCTCCTGAAAGCACCGGGGAGCCGAAGGGCTCCACGACGAGCACGTCAAGATCAGGATAGAATTCTTTTAATTTTTCGCCGGTACCTGTAATCGTGCCGCCAGTACCGGATGCAGCTACAAACGAGGCGAGCGGCCTGCCTATTTCTTCAACGGCTGCTTTAATCTCCAGCGCGGTGGTCAGCCGGTGGGCCTCCGGATTAGCTTCGTTTCAAACTGCATCGGCATATAGGCATGGGAATTTCTTTAAACCAGTTCGTGAGCACGTTCAATCGCTCCGGGCATTTTTTTATCTCCCGGCGTCAGCTCTACCTTTGCTCCATAAGCTTTGAGCAGATTAATCCGTTCGAGCGACATCGTATCAGGCATAACTAAAATAGATTGATACCCGCGGGCGGATGCGGTCATCGCAAGCCGATACCAGTATTACCTGAGGTTGGCTCAATAATAACAGTGTCTTTGTGAATCAGGCCCTGCTCTTCTGCTGTTTTAATCATATTTAAAGCAGCGCGGTCCTTTACGCTGCCGCTTGGATTCTGATATTCAAGTTTTAAATAAACATCAGCGCCGCCGGATTCGGGCAGTCTGTTTAATTTAACTAGTGCGTGTTTCCTACTAATTCTGATACATTGTTTACAACAAGCATGCAATCCCTGCTTTCTGCGCATTTTATCAAGACTTCAACAGAATTTTACCATATCGTAAAGAGGTGTCCCACTATATGGCTTTATTTCGCCTGATTCTACATATTGCTGTTCTATTTCTATTTTATGGTGCGGGCTCTCTGCTTCAGCAGTGGCTCAATCTGCCGGTGCCGGGAAGCATACTTGGAATGATTTTATTATTTATGGCCATTTTTCAGCTCGCCTGTTGGATCCACGCTGGATTCAGGAAGGAACCGCTCTTGTGCTCCGGAACATGCCGCTGATTTTTCTCGGTGACGGTCGGCATTATGCAGTATTATTCACTTTTTACGGATCGGGTATATGGCTTGTAGGCATTACGCTTGTGAGTACTTTTATCGTCATGGCGCTGGCAGGCGTAACGGCGCAGCAGTTGATGGGAGGAAGCAGAAACATGAATAATGTGATCACTGCTGTATTAATGATTATGCTGACGGTAGGAATGTATATAGCTGCAAAGCAGCTGTACAAACGTTTTCCCTCTCCGTTCACGCTTCCTGTCCTGATTGGAACGCTGCTTATTATCGGAGTGCTGGAGGCGGGAAACATCGCCTATCCTGTTTACATGGAGGGAGGCCGGTGGATCGAATATTTTTTGGGACCGGCTGTTGTTTCTCTGGCCTACCCGCTGTATAGTCAACGGAAATTACTAAGGCGCTATTTCATTCCTATTCTCTGCAGCTCAGCTGTCGGTGCAGCAGCAGGGACTGCCTCAGGATGGGGTCTTTCCATATTAGTTACAAATGAACAGGAACTTCTTGCTTCTGTTCTGCCGAAATCCGTCACGGCGCCTATTGCGATGAGCGTAGCTGAGTCCCTGGATGGGATAGCCGCTCTTGCGGCAGTATTTGTAATGATAGCTGGAATCGGCGGGTGATGATGGCACCTTACATTATTAAATGGTTTCGTATTACCCACCCCTTTGCGAGAGGAATGGCAATGGGAAGCGGAGCTCACGCTATTGGAACCGCAAAAGCACTTGAAAATAGTGAAGAAGAAGGAGCAGCCAGTTCAGTTGCGATGACCGTCAGTGCAATTATTGTTTCGATCATCGCTCCTCTGCTGGCATTCTCGTTTTTAAATAAGAAGGCCTGAGATTGTGTATACTATATAGTAAGAGAGGAGAGCGTTTATGGCCCAGCTTTTAAAAGCTATCTGACTATGCATCACGGTATGAGCTTGATATGTACCATTATTCCAGCCAGTTTTCCAGATTTAAACAGGAACGCTGGAAGAAAATGAAAGCAGCCTGGCTTGAAGCCAACACCTCTTCTATCAATGAACCTCTGGAAGAACCGGAACCGGTGGAAGAAGAATGGTTTAAAGCGAAGAGAATTTTTTCAGAAGAACGATTCTGAAAAAACACCGCCGTACGACTATAGAAGCTGCTGCGCCTGAAAAGAACCCGCCGGAGCAGGATATTCTTGCGTTTTACCGGGGGAAAACAAAAGAACAGCTTATTGAAGCGTTTTACGAAGAGCTGTTTCAATCACAGCTGCGGTGGGCAAGTACGTCTTTGCTGGAGGAATCAACCATTGCTCCATCCCTTCGTTATAACCAGCATTTAAAATATTTCCTAAGAGAATGCCGGACAATTTTTTGTGTTATTCCGTCCGGTGTTTCATATAAAAAGTGCGCCTGTAGAACTGGATATTATTGTGATAACTCCGACAGAAATTATCTGCATGTTTCTATTGGAAGGAAAAATGAACAGCGTATTTGATACATCAACAGGAAGATTTTGGAATGAATATGCAGAAGGCACCATTACCAAAACCCTTAATCCTGCTATTCCTATGCAGCGAATGACGAGCATGGCTGCAACTATTATGGAAGCAGACGGCATTGAACTCCCGATCAAAAAAGAAATAATTGCCCCCGGTTCGATTATCGACCGGAAGGGGTATGCAGGAGCAGCTGAATTAATAGATAAACAGACGCTTCCCGCCTGGCTGGAAGCAAAAAAAAGAAATCCGTCTCCTGTGAAGCGCGCCCAAATACAGGCGGCAGAAGCTCTTTTTAAGCATACGCTTACTCAATCACGCATGAAAAATCGGCCGCCCTCTGATCAGTAAAAGAGGACGGCCGATTTAACACATTTATGGGAACACAATCGTTTTATTCTGGTTAACGAGAACTTTATCTTCAATGTGCCATTTTACTGCACGGGCAAGAGCGAGCTTCTCTGCGTTTCTGCCTGCTACTTTTAATTCTTTTACGGCATAACGGTGGTTGACGCGCAGAACGTCCTGCTCGATGATCGGCCCTTCGTCCAGATCATTTGTTACATAATGGGCTGTGGCCCAATCAATTTAACGCCACGGTCAATGCTTTCTGATATGGGTTGGCGCCGATAAAAGCCGGAAGAAAGAATGATGGATATTGATTATTTTATTTTCAAGCGATTCGACGAATGACTCGCTTAGAATCTGCATATACCGTGCAAGAACGACAACATCAACACGGTGGGAAGCAATTAATCTTAATGCTTCAGACTCCGCAGACTGTTTATTCTTTTTATCAACAGGTATATGATAAAAAGAAATACCATAGCTTTCTGCCACATCTTTCATCGTTTCATGGTTGCTGATAATGAGGGGATTTCTGCATCGAGTTCCCCGGAACGCCAGCGCCATAGAAGCTCGAGAAGGCAGTGATCTTCTTTTGATACGAAATGATTCTCTTTTTTATTTGTGCATCTTCGAGGCGCCAGTCCATTGAAAGAAGCGGCGACTGTAGAGAAAGCGTCCCGAAGCTCCTGTACAGAAGCCTGCTGGTTTGTATCAAGCTCAATACGCATGAAAAAACATGCCGTTCTCCGGATCGGTTGTATATTGGTCGACTGTACGATATTAGCGCCCTGTTTAAAAAAAAAATCGGATACGGCCGCTACAATACCGGGCTGGTCGGCGCAGGAAATAAGAAGCCTTGCTCTATGCTGAGATGATTTACTCATAAATATCCTCCTGTTTGCTGGAACTGCATTTTTATAATGGAACGGATAATACTATATCACTCTTTCTATAGAAAAAAAAGATTATCACACGAGGAGCGAAAGACGATGAATTCATCCGCTGCGACAGAAAGCAGAACGATTAAAGCCTTCATGAATAACCTGCAGACTGTAACAATAATTCATACGGCAGATATTAATATGGAAGCGCTGTATATAGTCCGGGTCATGAAGAAGAAAAGCTGCAAATAGAAAACATGAAAATAATGGAGGATAGAACGGTTCTTCACATGACAGAAGAACTGGAATCAGGTGTAAGATACCGGATTTTATCGGATGAGGAAGACCTTGACATTATTATAGAAATCGGAGAAAGTCCGCGTTCCCCCGAATTTGAAGAGAAATATTACTACGATGGCAATGATCTCGGAGCCGTCTGCGAGAACAGCAGAACAAACTTTGCAGTCTGGACCCCTGTAGCAGAGGAGGCGTACGTTCTTTTAGTAGATACGGCCAACACCGATATTGTATTGGAACGACTGCCGATGAAACGTACCGAAAAAGGGGTTTACCGATTTTCCACGATACGGTCTCTACATGAAGCGGCTTATCAATATGAAGTGCTGATTAACGGGGACTATCATCAGACTGCAGATCCTTACGCAGTCTCGTCAACGGTCAACGGTCACGCTTCCGTTGTCATAGATACACAAAAGCTGGGCCTTGGAAAACCTGTGTCACTTCCCGCTTTTTCCAGCCCGGTGGATGCCGTTATTTATGAAGTGCATATGAGAGATTTTAGTGCCCATTACAAGAGCGGTATGTACCAGAAAGGGAAATTCGGGGCATGGACCAAAATGGGAAAAAAACAGAGAAGCCGTCTCTCCCGGTTTAACCTATATTAAAGATCTGGGAGCTACACATGTACAAATTCTGCCGCTTCAGGATTTTGGCAGTGTAGACGAAACAGAATACCCTCCCGCCTACAACTGGGGTTATGATCCGATTCACCACTTTGTACCAGAAGGAAGCTATGCAGGCGATCCGCTCGATCCAACAGCAAAAGTGAAAGAATGCTGGCAGTTTATTAACCACCTTCATGCCCACGGCCTACGGCTTGTGCTGGACGTCGTATACAATCATTTTTACAATGCAGAGACGTCTCCACTGTCTATACTGGTACCCGGCTATTTTTTCCGCTTTACCGATTCGGGAGAGTTATCAAATGGAACTGGTGTTGGGAACGACACTGCTTCGGAACGGGGAATGATGAGAAAGTATATACTGGACAGCTTAAAGCATTGGATGGATTTTTATCATGTAGACGGTTTTCGGTTTGACCTTATGGGAATTCATGATATCGAAACGATCCGCCTGGCAGAAGAACTGGTATCCGAACGTAAGAAAGACAGTCTGTTTTACGGGGAAGGATGGGATCTGGATACGAGCCTTCCTCCGGAGCAGAGAGCTACACTCGATCATGCCGGCGAGCTCCCGGCTGTTGGTTTTTTCAATGACGGTGTCAGGGATTTTTCCAAAGGCAGCCACATGGACCTGGCAAACCCGGGATTTGTAAACGGAGGAGGAGAAAATGCCGCAGAACTTCCTTTTTTATCTAAGCGGCTCTGTACTGGAAGAAATGGAGCAGGGTCCCTTGTTTGAATCGCCGCAGCAGTCCATTAATTATGTGGAATGCCATGATAACTACGCTGTGGGATAGCTCGTGGCAGACCAGGCCGGAAATGGAAACAGAAGACATTAAACGGATGCACAGGCTTGCTTCTTCTATCGTCGTTCTTTCGCAGGGAGTGCCTTTTCTCCATGCAGGACAGGAGTTCTACCGGACAAAGCATGAGGTGGAAAACAGCTACAAATCGCCGATATGGATCAATCAGCTGGACTGGGAACAGAAGAACCGCAATGCAGAATCTATAAATTATATTAAAAACCTGCTGGAGATCCGAAAAAAAAATGCAGTGCTTCGTCTGGACAGTAAGGAAGCAGTCCGAAGTGCTTTTGAAGTACTGTCGACAGAGAATGGCTGTACAGCGGTGAAGTGGGAAAATGAAGTGGAAGAGCTGCAGCTGTTTTTTAATGCTTTCCGCTTGAACAGACGCTTCCGCTGAATGAAGAGAAAACGTTTCATATGATCGTTGACGGAGATATAGCTTCTTTGATACCATTAAGAACGATTCGCTCTAATGAGATAACGATACCGCCGTTGAGCACCGTTGTTCTTGTTGCGCAAGTATAAAAAGGCCTGTACAGGCGAATAAATAATAAAGGATTCCATTATGAAAACTCAGATGACACAAACAAAACGAGAGTGAATATATTGGAATTTCAATTAGGAGACGGATGGAACGTAAAGCCGGCAGGAGGATCAAGCGGGGAAGCCTACATTGCCTGGATGGGGGAACGGAAAATTTTTCTGAAAAGAAATTCCTCTCCTTTTTAGCTGTTCTTTCTGCAGAAGGGATCGTTCCAAAACTTCTGTGGACAAAGCGCCTGGAAAATGGGGACGTGATTACAGCACAAAAGTGGGTCAACAGCAGGGAACTGCGCGCGAAAGATATGGGCGAGCGGCAGGTGGCAGAGCTTCTTTCAAAATCCATTCTTCGCAGAGCTGCTGGATATGTTTCAGCGTATCGGTAATAAGCCGAGAACACCGGAGCTTATCGTCGAAGAATTAGAGAACTGCTATCATAATCTCGAGGAAAAACATCCGGCTATGGCGGATGCCATCTGTTATTTAAAAGAAGAACTTCAGTACGTATCGCCGGCTAAAAGGTCGTCTGCCATGGAGACATGAATCATAATAACTGGATCGTAAACAGCCGGGGAGATCTATATCTTATCGACTGGGACAGTGCTTCTGTCAGAGATCCGGCCTATGATATCGGCCTGCTTCTTCATGAATATATTCCGGAAAAAGAATGGACAGCATGGCTTGATCATTACGGACTATCGTTAACAGAAACCCTTAAAACAAAGATGAACTGGTACGTTGTGTCCCATGCTTTGCAGCAGGCGCTGGAGCATCAGCGCAAAAATGACCTGCTGACGGCTTCCCAATGGATCACTTATTTACAAACAGCTTCTTTTAAAACTACCGCAGAAAAAAGCGGGAACAATAATGATACCTATGCCTCTCTGGCTCTCAGAGAGGCATATTTTCCAGAATCATACATAAGGAGGAACTACAATGAAACCAGGTGTGATTTGTTTAGGCGAAGCTTTAATTGATTTTATTCCAACAGACAGTTCCAACTCCCAGTTTATTAAAAGCCCTGGCGGGGCTCCGGCCAATGTAGCAGTCGGCCTGGCAAAAATGGGGATCGATTCCTATTTTGCCGGCAAGCTTGGAGAGGACGTAATGGGAAGGTTTTTATTTGATACGCTTCAAGGCTTTGGTGTTAAAACAGAGATGATCTCTTTTACAACAGAAACAAAAACAGGCGTCGTGTTTGTAACCAACAGCAGTAATGGAGAACGAGCTTTTGATTTTTACATTAATCCGGCTGCAGATCAACTGCTCGAAGAAGCAGACATTAAAGAAGATCTATTTGAAAAAGCTTCTGTCCTGCATTACGGTTCTATCTCATTAATAGGAGAAAGCACCCGCCGTGCCACCTATAAAGCAGTAAATACTGCCAGGGAAAAGCAGATGCTTCTTTCTTTTGATCCCAACTCCGTCCGGCCCTGTGGCCGTCGATAGAAGAAGCTGTTGAACAGATTAAGGAGATGCTTCCAAAAGCAGATATTGTTAAAGTATCAGAAGAAGAGCTGGAGCTTATCAGTGGTGAAGCAGATGAGGACAGTGCGCTTCAACAGATGCAGAAATATAATATTCCCGTTCTTATTATTACGAAAGGGGAGCTGGGCAGTACCCTTATCGTGGGAAAAGAAAAGTGGGACGTTCCTGTCGAAAAGGTAGATGCGGTAGACACTACGGGGGCGGGAGATGCCTATGTTTCCGGCCTGCTGAGTGCCATCATTGAAAAAGGACAGCCAATCCAACATCTTTCAAAGGAAGAATGGATGGATATTGCCCGTGCAGCAAGTGTGTCGGGAGGACTGGCCGCTTCTGTGAAAGGGGCTATGGCCGCTCTCCCTTTGAGAGAAGACGTCAACAGACTAAAATAAATAAACAAGGAGTATTATGCTATGAGATTACGTTATAAGCCATGGGCTTCGGACTATATTAACGAAAATAAAAATATGTAAAGCTCGGCGAAGATGCGCCTGCAGGCCAATGGAAAAAAGAATTTGGAAACGAGCGGCCGATTCATGTGGAAGTAGGGACCGGAAAGGGTAAGTTTCTAAATGATATGAGCCTGGCAAACCCCGATATCTCCTACATCGGCGTTGAGGTTTACGACAGTGTGCTTGTAACCGGTGTGCAGCGTGCAGTTGAGGAAGAACCGGATAATTTATGCTTTATCAACGGCGATGTTTTTTTTCTGGATCAGATGTTTGCGGAAAACGAAGTAGATCAGCTGTATATTAATTTCACGGATCCATGGCCTAAAAAAAGACATGAGAAACGAAGGCTAACTTATTCATTGTTTTTAGAACTATATAAGAAAGTTCTCAAACCGGACGGTATGATTCAGTTTAAAACGGATAATCAGGGGCTGTTTGAGTATTCGCTGGAAAGCATGAGCCAATTTGGCATGAAATTTGAGACGGTGAGACTGGATCTGCATCAAAGTGAAGAAGCAGAAGGAAAATTATGACAGAATATGAAGCCAAATTTGCCGAAAAGGGACAGCCGATTTACATGCTGCGCGCCCGTTTTCAATAGATAAGAGGGGCTCCGGCCTCTCTTTAATGATATACTAAATAATGTTAGCGATTACATAAATAGAAAGGAGACTTCCGCATGGACACACTTCGTATTGGGGATTACACACTGAGATGGCTTCGTGGAGGCGTAACCCATCTGGATGGCGGGGCTATGTTCGGAGTTGTTCCGAAAGCATTATGGTCAAAGAAATATCCCGTTAATGAAAACAACCAGATTGAATTAAGGTCAGATCCTATTTTAATTCAAGGACATGGAAAGAATATTCTGCTGGAAGCTGGACTGGGAAACAGCAGATTTAATGAAAAACAAATGAAAAATCTAGGTATTACAGAAGAATCCTTTGTAGAAGAAGATCTAAAATCACTCGGGCTGCAGCCGGAGGACATTGATGACGTATTAATGACCCATATGCATTTTGACCACTGCGCAGGGCTGGTGAAATGGGAGAACGAACAGGAAGTTCCGGTTTTTGCTGAAGCATCAGTTCATATTTCACGAAAAGAGTGGGAGGAGCTTACAAATCCCAATATCCGTTCCAAAAGTACGTATTGGAAACAAAACTGGAAGCCAATTGAGCATCAGGTAAAACTTTTTGATACGGAACTGGAACTTCTGCCCGGCCTGAAACTGCAATGGACAGGGGGACACAGTGCAGGAATCAGTCTGCTTACGATTGAACAGGAAGATAATATGCTGATTCATATGGCCGATAATATGGGCACCCATGCCCACCAGAATGTACTGTGGGTCATGGCTTATGATGACTATCCTATGGATTCCATTGCCGTCAAACAAAAATATATGGATATAGGCTACAATAACGAAGCATGGTTTACTTTTTATCACGACTATAAGTACCGGGCAATTCAATACGACAGCAGCGGCCAGCCAAAACAAACAATAGAAAAGAGCAATTAAAGCCCTGCTGTATTTTCTACGCTTTTATTTATATTATTTTAGGCTAGCAATAACCTACCATCACGATTGTATGAATAAAATATTCTATTAACCCGCTAAAACAGCCAAATGGCTGTTTTTTTTGTGATTTAATGACCAATTTTGAAGGAAAATGAATGATATTAAAAAATAATTGCCTATTTATGATTTATTTTGATTGATTTTGAATGAAAGTGATGTTATTATCTTTTTAAGAGATCATTAATTCATGCAGAGGATTAAAAAGTAAACGCTTACTTTTTGAAAATTGCATACAAGAGGGGGAGAGAAGTTGCTGCATGCTCAAAGGAAAGAAGCCATCATTCAGGAATTAAAACTCAAAGAAGTCGTGTCGATTCAGGATCTCGTTGATAAAACCGGGGCATCCGAGTCCACGATAAGAAGAGATTTAAATGATCTTGAATCGGATAATTTCATTAAGCGGGTTCACGGCGGCGCTTCTTTATCCCGTCAGAAAATATATGAGCCTACTATTGCAGAAAAAGAAGCTGCAAACCAGCCGGAAAAATATAAAATTGCCGAATGGGCAGCTTCCATGGTGAAAGAAAAAGAAAGTATATTTCTGGATGCCGGCACAACAACACTTGCACTCATTCCTTTTTTAGAAGACAAACAGGTAACGGTTGTAACAAACGGGATCACCCATGTACCGCTGCTTTTACAGCATAACATTCCAACGTATGTGACCGGTGGCCGTGCCAAGCCGGGCACGGCAGCCCTGGCAGGAGAAAAGGCAGCTTCCACGCTTAAGGAATTCCGCTTTGATACAGCTTTTGTCGGTATTAACGGCATTCATCCTTACTATGGATATTCCACACCGGATCCCGATGAAGCCCTTGTCAAACATACAGCCATCTCTTATTCGACGAGAGCCGTGATCATTGCTGACCATTCAAAAATTTACGATGTCTCTTTTGCAAACGTAGGAAAACTCTCAGACGCCCAGATTGTCACCAGCAGCTATGCCAATAAAGATCAGCTCAGAAAAATTCAGCAGGAAACCAGAGTAAAGGTAGTGGAGATATGATTTATACCGTAACGCTTAATCCAGCAGTTGATTATGTCATCGAAGTTCCTCATTTTAAAGAAGGAAGCGTAAACCGGACGAGCCGTGAATGGAAATATCCTGGCGGCAAGGGGATTAACGTATCCAGGGTGCTTCAGAGAATGGGAGCCGAGAGCAGAGCGCTTGGTTTTGTCGGTGGATTCACCGGCGGATACATTGAGAGCACTTTGTCAAAAGAAAGTATTACCTCCTCTTTTATTCAAGTAGAGGGTGATACCCGGATTAATATTAAAATCAGCGGGGATACAGAATCTGAAATCAACGGTGCTTCGCCGGAGATTTCAGCAGAAAATATAAAGGAACTTGAAGACCAGCTCTCCGGATTAACCTCCGAAGACAGTGTCGTTCTCGCGGGAAGCGTTCCTGCGAGCCTGCCGAAAACGATTTATAAAGAAATGATCCGCCTGTTAAAAGAAAAAAATATTACCTGTTACCTGGATACGAGCGGAGAAGCCCTGAAAGAAGCATTAAAAGCAGGACCTGATTTTGTGAAGCCGAACCATCATGAACTGGCGGAGCTGTATAACGCGGAAGTAGAAACGATGGAGCAGGCTGTGCATTACGGCAGCAGGCTTCGGGAAGATTTCGGCGTAAGCCATGTCGTTATTTCGATGGCGGGAGAAGGCGCACTGTATTTACATGATGGCGGCCGGATGGTCGCAAAGGTGCCTTCGAGAAAACCGCTTAATTCAGTAGGTGCCGGCGATTCTCTTGTAGCTGGATTTATTTATGAACACCAGAAGCAGCAGAGTACGCCGGAAGATATTATTTCCTTTGCGGTGGCAACTGGAAGTGCTACTGCGTTTTCAGAAACGTTCTGCACAAAAGAACAGGTGGAAGAGCTGCTGGGGCAGATGGAGTGTACAAGGTTATAACATATAGTAATTTGGAGGGGTGAATGGTTATGAAAATTACAGAACTGTTAAAGAAAGACACGATTATTCTTGATCTGCGGTCTACGGAAAAAAACGGCGTCATTGACGAGTTAGTGCAAAAGCTTGATGATGCAGGGCGTCTGAGCGATAAGGATCGTTACCGTGAAGCTATTTTGACGAGAGAAAATGAAAGCACGACCGGAATCGGTGAAGGAATTGCTATACCGCACGCGAAGACAAGTGCGGTGCAGACACCTTCCATCGCTTTTGGGCGCTCAAAAGGCGGAACAGATTATGAATCACTAGACGGCCAGCCGGCGCATTTAGTATTTATGATTGCTGCCAGTGAAGGCGCAAATGAAAGCCATCTGCAGACACTTTCCAGGCTTTCCACCCTGTTAATGGATGAAGGCTTCCGCGAAACGCTGCTTCAGGCCTCCAGCGAAGAAGAAATTCTGGAAGCGGTAGATCAGAAAGAAAAAGAAAAGCTTGGAGAAGATGAAGCAGAGCAGACAGCCCAGGCTTCACCTGCTGGAGGTGCGGCAGATGCCGGCACACCGACATATCTTGCGGTAACTGCCTGCCCTACAGGTATTGCCCATACGTACATGGCAGCTGACTCCCTGAAAGCGAAAGCCAAAGAAATGGACATGCGTCTGAAAGTGGA
This sequence comes from Sinobaca sp. H24, assembly GCF_023845525.1. Taxonomy (NCBI): domain Bacteria; kingdom Bacillati; phylum Bacillota; class Bacilli; order Caryophanales; family Sporolactobacillaceae; genus Sinobaca; species Sinobaca sp. H24. Next base: position 66,215 of record NZ_JALBWT010000011.1, on the reverse strand, counting down.
AACGAATGGTTCGGACGGCGTGAAAAACCGTCTGACCGATGAAGATATAGCCAATGCCGATGCGATTATCGTCGCAGCTGATACAAAAGTAGAAATGGACCGCTTTGATGGGAAGCCTGTTATTTCCGTACCGGTAGCAGACGGTATCCGTAAGCCGGAACAGCTGCTCAACCGCGCGAAACAAAAAGACGCTTCCATTCACAGAGCGTCCGGATCGGATACTAAATCAGAGAATACCGGCGAAAAACGGGGCGTGATTAACACAATTTACCGCCATTTAATGAACGGTGTATCGAATATGCTTCCATTTGTTGTCGGTGGTGGTATATTAATCGCCATTTCCTTCTTATGGGGCATCGAGCCGGAAAACACTTTCGCTGTAGCTCTTAACGCCATCGGCGGACAGTTTGCCTTTGGACTCTTTATTGCCGTACTGGCCGGATTTATCGCAATGAGCATTGCCGATCGTCCAGGTTTTGCGCCTGGTATGATAGCCGGTTTAATGGCCACGCAAGGAGTCGGGGAAGATCCGGTTACAGCTGGCTTTCTTGGAGGACTAATTGCTGGTTTCCTTGCAGGTTATATGGCACTTGGTATTAAAAAAGCTCTCGCAGGACTTCCAAGAATCTTCGACGGAATCAAAACGATTTTGTTCTACCCGGTTTTAAACATTATGATTACCGGTTTAATTATGTACTTTATTATTATCCCGCCGGTAGCTACCCTGAATATTTTCCTTCAGGACTGGCTCGGAGGACTTGGTACAGGAAATATCATTCTGCTTGGTATTCTGTTAGGCGGTATGATGGCAGTCGATATGGGTGGTCCAATTAACAAAGCAGCCTTTACATTTGGTATCGCCATGATCACAGCAGGCAACTTCGCACCGCACGCAGCCGTAATGGCCGGCGGTATGGTTCCGCCAATCGGAATCGCGCTTGCTACTACATTCTTTAAAAACCGTTTCACAAAAGAGCAGAGAGATGCTGGTGTTTCCAACTATCTAATGGGCGGCTTCTTTATCACAGAAGGAGCTATTCCATTCGCTGCAGCAGACCCGGCCCGGGTTATTCCGGCCGCAGTAATTGGCTCGGCTACAGCGGGCGGCCTGGCAATGTTCTTTAATTCAGAACTTCTGGCTCCCCACGGCGGATTTATCGTATTCTTCCTGAACGCTGTGCAGGGCGGCGGCCCATGGCTGTATGCATTATCGATCCTGATCGGCTCTGTTGTCACTATGCTTCTGCTAGCGATTCTCAAAAAACCTATCCGCGCATAAAAAAGAAAGAGTTCCCGAATGGGAGCTCTTTTTTTGTATGAAAAAATCCTCCACTGCACAAAAACCGTACAGGGAGGATACATCTGTTTTAAGAAGAAAGCTCAAGAATGGTGCCTGTTTTGGCATCCACAATAAAGTCCATCTGGCTTGTTCTGCCTTCTTTGGTGCTGGAAAGGCCGCCACGGTAAACCCGGTATTCCAGCTGGTCTTTTTTGTAGTTCTCCGGAGTCATATGAATCCAGGAGCCGTTAATGGAAATGTGATCCTTCACGTTTTCCTTAACCTTTTTCAAGGCTTTTTCGGGCGAGATTTGGTCCTTTGCAGTGCATTCACTTAGAGCATAGCCGGCTACAATTCCAACGCCGACCCCAACTAGAATATCGCTTGTTTTCATTATTCAAACCTGCCTTTCCATTTCTCGTTTCCACTTATTATATCGTATGGAATGATTTTTTCCAATGTCTATATATTCCCAAGGTAGATAAAAAGTTAAACCTTCGGTAAAATAAAACCAAATCGTTTGAGTCACGAAAGGAGTACAACATGAATCAGGAAACTATGGATATGTTTAAAATACTTACGGAACTCCCTGGAGCGCCGGGATTTGAACATCAGGTGAGAGACTATATGAGAACCGAGCTTGCTAAATACAGCGAGGAAGTTATTCAGGATAATCTGGGGAGCGTTTTCGGCGTAAAAACAGGAAATCCAGACGGTCCTAAAGTGATGGTAGCCGGACACATGGACGAAGTAGGCTTCATGGTGAAATCCATAAATGACAAAGGAATGATTAATTTTCAGACGCTGGGCGGCTGGTGGAGCCAGGTGCTTTTGGCACAGCGGGTGCAGATTATAACAGATAACGGGCCTGTCACCGGGGTTATTGGTTCGACACCGCCTCACCTGCTCGAGGAGTCGCAGCGTTCCAAGCCAATGCCTTTGAAAAGTATGTACATAGATATTGGCGCAGATGATAAAGAAGACGCCGCCCAAATCGGGATCCGTCCCGGCCAGCCGATTCTGCCGATCTGCCCATTCACGCCTATGGCTAATCCAAAGAAAATTATGGCCAAAGCATGGGACAACCGCTACGGAGCAGGCTTGTCTATTGAGCTTTTGAAAGAACTGCAGCATGCTGAACTGCCTAACCGGCTGTATTCCGGAGCTACGGTACAGGAAGAAGCAGGGCTGCGCGGAGCGGCCACCGCTTCGCAGATGATCAAGCCGGATGTGTTTTATGCTTTGGATGCAAGTCCGGCCAACGATGCGACCGGTGGAAAAGATGCATTTGGACATCTTGGAAAAGGAGCCCTCCTGCGTTTATTTGATCGGACGATGATTACACACCGAGGCATGCGTGATTTTGTTTTGGATACCGCAGAATCAAATAACATTCCCTACCAGTTTTTTATGTCGCAGGGAGGAACAGATGCAGGACGGGTGCATACATCAAATGAAGGAGTGCCTTCAGCAGTCATTGGTATCTGCTCTCGTTATATTCATACGGCAGCCTCGATTATGCACGTAGACGATTATGCAGCAGCTAAGGAACTGATCGTGAAACTGGTTCAGAATACCGATCAGTCAACCCTGGACAGCATTAGGAGCCAGGTATAATTGAACACGTCTCCATTAATTACAGTCGGGTCTTTAAACGAAACAAAAATCAATGCCGTTCGTTCTGTGTATTCCGAAGCTTTTCATATAATAGGAAAACCCGTGGAGGTAACAATCAGCGGGCAGCCGATGAGCGATCAGGAAACAAGGCAAGGAGCGATAGAACGGGCCCGGGCCTGCTCAGATGTAGGGAATTGGGGAATTGGCCTGGAGGGCGGCATTATGCTGGTCGACGGCACATTGTATTTATGCAGCTGGGGCGCTCTCGCTGATGAAAGCCGGGTATATACAGCTTCCGGAGCGAGACTGGCTCTGCCTGATGGATTTCTCGTCCCCCTTCGGGAAGGAAAAGAACTTAAAGACATTATGGATGATTATACTTCCCGGAGCGGAGTCAGTCATCAAGAAGGAGCTGTCGGCGTGTTTACCAACGGGATGATCTCGAGAACGTCCATGTTTTCCCACATTGTTCAGCTGCTGGAAGGGCAGAGACAGTATTTCAGCCATAAGTAAGAAAAAGAACGCTTCTCCGCTATGGGAGAAGCGTTCTCAGGCTGTCGAGAAAGTTTTCTTTCTCGGCAGTTTTTTTGTGGGCAAGCAGCTGGAATGGTCGTATACTGAAAAGAAAAGGGGCGATCCTAAGATGCTTGGCAAAGCCAAAAACCATCGACGCGATCAAGTGACTGTTTCTGTAGAAGAACTGGTGCCCGCTGATCACTTTCTCCGCACCATTGATACGATGATTGATTTTCAGTTTATTGAAGAAAAACTGGCTGCCTATTATTCGCCGACCATCGGTCGGCCCTCCATTCCACCGATCACGTTGTTTAAAATGATGTTTATCGGCTATTTTTATGGCATTCGTTCGGAACGGCAATTGGAAAAAGAGCTTCAGACCAACGTCGCCTATCGTTGGTTTCTTGGTCTTTCTCTGACGGATCGCATTCCAGATCATTCCACGATCAGCTGGAACCGTCAGACCCGGTTTCTGGATACCACCGTATTTGAAGATATTTTTAATGCCATTGTTCATCAAGCAGAGGGCCATGGATTGGTGGACGGTCGGATTTTAGTGAGTGACTCCACCCATGTCAAAGCGAATGCCAATAAAAACAAATTTCTACGTAAAGCCAAATCCCCCAAAGTTCCTGCCTATCTAGCAGAACTGGAAGCCGAAGTGCAAGCCGATCGGGAAAAAGAAGGAAAAAAGCGCTCGGACCCCGGAAGGAGAGGAAGCCCGCCGACCCAGCGATGACCCGAATCAGTCGGACTGATCCGGATAGTGGATTCATGATGCGAGATGGCAAACCGCAGGGATTTTTCTACCTCGACCACCGGACGGTGGACGCCAAATATAATATCATTACCGATACCTATATCACGCCCGGTAACGTCCACGATGCGGATCCGTATCTGGACCGACTGGAGGTGCAGCGGGCTACGTTTGATTTCCCGGTAGAGGCGGTGGCGCTCGACGCCGGCTATTTTACAGGCTATTTGTGCAAAAAGCTCGAAGAGCAGGGAATTTATGCGGTGATGGGATACCGTCGCTACGGAAAAAGCCGCCGGTACCTGCCGAAACGGAAGTTTCGATACATCGCGTCCAAAAAAGCCTATGTATGCCCGATGGGCTGTATGTTGACCTACCGCCTTACCGATCGGGAAGGATATCGTCAGTATCGTTCCCGCCCGCAGGACTGTCAGGGCTGTCCGATGCGGGAGACTTGTTTTTCGCCTGCCGCTTCCTCCCGGTTAATTAGCCGACTTATATGGGAGGATGGGAAAGACCGGGCGCGAGCAAGAAAACGAACGAAGACAGGAAAAGCCTTGTACCATTTACGCAGCCAGACCATCGAACGGAGCTTTGGCGATGCCAAAGAGCTCCACGGTTTTCGGTACACGCGGTATCGCGGGCACCCGTCTGTCCAAGCGCAGGCCCATCTCACCGCTGCCTGTCAAAACATGAAAAAAATCGCCCTCTATCTCGCCAAACGGTCGGCTTAGAGGACGATTTTTTGCGAAAGAAGTGAAAAAAACGTGGATCGAACGATCCACGGGAAAAAACAACCTTGTTTCTTTCATTTCTCAACAACCTGAGAACGCTTCTCCGCTATGGGAGAAGCGTTCTTTGCTGCTTAATCAAACACATAAGCCAAAGCCTGGAGCGCCTGCTCTGGTGTTTCCACCACCGCATTTGCTTTATTTGCCAGTTCTTTTACAGGATGATGCAGTTCTTTTGGCCGAATAATGATAAGCGGTTTCTGCATGGTCAAGGCGGCACTTGCATCCATAGCAGTGTTCCACTGTTTATACTGTTCTCCAAACAATGCAACAACGACATCGGCTTTCTGCATTAACAGCTGTGTCCGCAGATTATTAAAGCTCGAAGCTGCTTCATCTTTTGCGATAGAGTTTGGCTGTTTTCCTAAAATTTCTTCGCCAATATTATCAGAGCGCTCGTGATTTTCCATTGGTCTGGAAAAGGTGAGCGGAAGGTTTTTATCTTCTGCTTTCTCCCGAAAGTCCTCTCTCCAGTTGTCATGTATCTGGCCGGCTAGATATACGTTTAGCTGCATAAATGATCCCTCCTTCTGTCTCTCCCTATTCATAGCCTTTTTCGCTTTACATAAAACCTGCTTGTAATCCGGAGAATGGATTATTATAATAGAGAAGTTGAAGAAAAGTAAATGACAGGAGGCTCTTAGATGAAGTCCTTTTTTTTGCGTAAGGGTGTAAATATATCTGTAAAGACATACGGCGTGACGGCGCTCAGCTATATGGCTTTAGGTTTATTTTCTTCCCTTATTATCGGTTTAATTATTCAAACAGTTGGTGAACAGGTGAACTGGCCCTTTTTTATAGATATGGGTACTCTTGCCATGGGACTGATGGGCCCTGCTATAGGAGCAGCCATAGCATATGGCTTGAAAGCACCGCCGCTCGTTTTATTTTCGGCGGTAGTGACAGGAGCAGCCGGGGCAGAGCTTGGCGGCCCGGCTGGAGCCTTTATTGCCGCCCTGCTGTCTATTGAGCTTGGTAAGCTCGTTTCTAAAGAAACAAAGCTCGATATTATTGTAACGCCATTTGTAACTATTGCGTCTGGATTTACAGTGGCTTCGTTTGTAGGACCCGTCCTGCAGAGCGCACTTGTTTCCTTCGGCGAGTTGATTATGTGGGCAACAGCCCAGCAGCCGTTTATAATGGGAATACTCGTTGCGGTACTCATGGGACTGGCGCTCACCGCGCCGATATCAAGCGCAGCTATAGCCATCATGCTCGGGCTGGAAGGAATAGCAGCCGGAGCGGCTACCGTAGGATGTGCCGCCCAGATGGCAGGGTTTGCCGTAAGCAGCTATAGGGAAAACGGAGTAAGCGGTCTGGCAGCTCTTGGAATCGGAACCTCTATGCTGCAGGTCCCCAATATTATTAAAAACCCTTTAATACTTATTCCGCCTACAGTGGCAGGGGCTGTGTTTGCTCCATTATCAACGATGGTTTTTTTAATGGAAAACAACGCAGCCGGTGCAGGGATGGGTACAAGTGGTCTGGTTGGTCCTATTATGACGCTTGAGAGTATGGGCTGGACCTGGGGGATTGTCGGTCTTATTTTTCTTCTGCAGATCGCAGGACCGGCCGTCATCAGTCTCAGCCTCTCTGAGTGGATGCGGAAACGAAATTGGATTAAACTAGGGGATATGAAAATAGATCAAGGATAAAAAAAGGAGTGTCAGCCATATGAAGAATATACACACTAGAGAAGAATGGAATGAAGCGATCAAAGAAGAAGCCGCAGTTATTATGTTCTCTGCCGGCTGGTGCCCGGACTGCCGCGTCATTGAACCGGAGCTTCCTGCTATTGAAGAAGAGTATTCTTCCTTTACTTTTTATCATCTGGACAGAGATGAGCTTATTGAGATCTGCCAGGAGCAGGGTGTTATGGGAATTCCAAGTTTTCTAACGTTTTCAAAGGGCAGTGAACTCCATCGTTTTGTAAGCAGGGATAGAAAAACACCGGAAGAAATTAAGCAGTTTCTTGATGAATCATTAAAAGAAAAGGCGTAAAATAATAAGATAAACGGCGCTATCTACAGCAGGTTCTGTGAAGCGCCGTTTGCATGTAACCAGGTCAGGAGGCCGTTAATATGGAAATTAATGAATTGAAATCAATACTCGAAAAAGAGCTGGCCGGCAAAAACCGTGTCATGTCATACGATGAAGAAACCACTACACTCCGGGTAGATCATACAACGATTAAAAAAGGGGTGGAGCTTGATCTGAATAAATGGCTGGCAAAACACGGGGAAAAGGCGGAGGAATCGGTAGAGGATGCAGTCCGTTTTATTACCGTTTCATTGGAAGCAATGGAAAAAGACATTAAGATTAAAGGACGCGAAGCCTATATTTATCCGGTTATCCGCTCCACCTCCTTCCCAACGGAAAAAGGCAGCGGACAGAAATTGTTAACATCCGATCATACGGCAGAAACAAGGGTTTACTATGCTCTTGATATGGGAGAGGCCTATACGCTGCTTGATAAAGATGCTCTGGCAGCGGAAGGTTTGTCGGAACAGACAATTAAAGAAGCGGCGCTGTTTAATCTGCGCTCGCTTGATGTATCCTACAAAACAGAAACGGTTGCGGGAAATACTTTTTATTTCGTTAATGCAAAAGACGGGTATGATGCAAGCCGGATCTTAAACGAGAAGCTTCTTGAAGAAATGGATGCTAAAACATCCGGAGAGCTTGCTGTAGCTGTTCCGCATCAGGACAGCCTCATATTCGCCGATATTCAAAACCAGCAGGGCTTTGATGTGCTCGGCCAGATTGTTTTCCGCTTTTTCCACGATGGCAAAGTTCCGGTAACCGCTCTTTCCTTCACGTACGCTGATGGTAAACTAGAACCTGTGTTTATACTGGCAAAGAAGAAGCCGGACCGTAATTAAAGGCTCATTTTTCAGCAGACCTGTGGTACAATATGGTACGAATGTGCAGAAAAAGGAGAGCTTATAATCATGAACGTTTTTTATAACAAGCAGGGTATTGGAGATACACTATTAGTCTCTTTAAAAGAAATTGCGAAAGAAAAAAGAAAAACAGAAGTACACGGCAATGTAGCGAGGCTTTACCACGAACAAACAAAGGAAACGACCGGTTATACAATCTTTTCAGCTTCTTCCTATGGAACGGTTCACGGAGAGGGAATGCTCGCAGTGGATGAAGCGCTGGTGGCGTTAATCCAGAAAGCACTCGATGAAAACGGAGTGAAAGAAACGGTAGCAGTGCCGGCTGAACCTTCTTTTGTAGTAGGGTATCTTGAGGAGATTGAAAAGCATCCGGATGCAGATAAGCTGAACGTATGTCAGGTTAATATCGGCAGCGGAACTACGCAGATTGTCTGCGGAGCTTCCAATATAGAAGAAGGCCAGAAAGTACCCGTTGCGCTTCCAGGTGCCTATATGCCGACTGGAATGAAAATAAAAAAATCAAAACTCCGCGGTGTGGCTTCCAACGGAATGATTTGTTCTGCAAAAGAACTTGTCCTGCCTTCCCACCTTCAAAAAGAGGGAATTTATATCCTAAATGAAGAATATACGACCGGAGAAGACTTTTTATCCCAATACCACGCAAAAAAAAGTGAAAAATAATGAATAAATCCACTAGCGGGGCTAGTGGATTTTTTCCTGCTCCTTTACAATAGAGAAAGAACGGCTGATACTTAAGCTTAACACCGACAGGAGTGAAATATAAATGGCCGGATCATTTCAACGATGGATGCAGTCCCTTCAGTCATTTTTTCTTGGCGAAGATGAAAATGATTATATTGAAAAAAAAATGAAAAACCAAAAAGTGAACCTAATCAGAAGGGCCGCGTGAAACAGCCCCCTTTAACTCCTATAAATATGACAGATAAAAAAATATATCAGGCAGAGCCTGTGGAACCATTTAAACGGGAAAAGAAAAAAGAACAGCGTGTGCTTCATCATTATCCGCAGAAAGGTCAGTTCCGCTTTCCGCTGTCCCTCGATGAAACAGAAGCAGACGTGGAACAGCAGGAGCCGGGAGAACAGGAAGCAAACAGCGCTGCCAGACAGCGCCGGCAGAACATCTATGATATACCTGCTTTTGAACGGAATAAAAAAGACAGGCCGGCGTTTGTTCCAAAAACGGAGAAACGACCATCTCAAAGAACAGAAAAACGCCAGGCAGAACCTTACCAGAAGCCAAAACGTACGGAGAAGCGGATGGACCCGATCCATGAACCGGCTGCTTCCGAAAAGACAGAGTCAGGCTACTTCCAGGGGAGGGATTTTAAAGCACGACACATTCCTTCTCCTGTATTTGGTTATGAGAATTTCCCGCTCCACCGCGACTCGTTAAAGAAAAAACCAGAATACAAACAAACAGATATACCGAAGGCCGATGAACAGAAAAGCCGCGAATATCAACAGGAAGACACGGAAGTACCTCCTTCTTTCGAACAGAAAGAGCTTAAAAAAAAAGCTTATCTTTATCCGGAGGAACAAGAAGAGCAACCTTCAAATCCCCCGCTGGTGAAAAAATAGAGATTCCAAAGCCGAATGAAAAGCGGAAAATAGAAGCACGCCGGGCTCCGGTAATCGAAGTGAAAGACGAAATAAATGAACAGACCGGCAGAAAAGAAGAATCGAAGGTGCGCACTCTTCTCTTTCGAGGAGACTCGTTCCAGGAAAAACCATCAAGCACAGTAACAGAAGCCAGGCGGAAACCGCTTCTGAAGAAACGCAGGAAAAGAATCCTTATAATGTAATGATGCCCGCAAAAAGGCGATTGAACTCTCAGCCGGCCGGCAGAAAAAACAAAGGCGGCTATATTTATCCTTCTCTTTCTTTATTAAACCCGCCGCTTCGTGTCTCAAATGATGATGAGGCATCATTGGCCGCACAGCAGGAGCAGCTTGAAGCAGCCCTTCGCAATTTTAATGTCAAAGCCGTGGTTTCTGAAGTAACGAAAGGCCCTTCCGTTACAAGGTTCGAAGTTCAGCCGGCACCGGGAGTGAAAGTGAATAAAATTACTAATCTGACAGATGACATTAAGCTTGCTATGGCTGCGAAAGATCTTCGGATGGAAGCACCGATTCCAGGGAAAAATGCCATTGGCATCGAAGTGCCTAATGCAGAAAGCCAGCCTGTATTTTTAAGAGAAATTCTGCGTCGGGATGTATTCATCCGCAGTGAGTCTCCGTTGACGGTAGCGCTTGGCCTTGATATTTCCGGTGCTCCGATCACAGCAGATCTGCAGACGATGCCCCACGGGCTGATAGCCGGTGCTACAGGATCCGGAAAAAGTGTCTGTATTAACTCTATATTGATAAGCCTGCTCTATAAAGCTTCCCCGGAGGATTTAAAGCTGATGCTGATCGATCCGAAAATGGTAGAGCTTGCTGCCTATAAAGATATTCCCCATCTTGTGACTCCGGTTATTCATGATGCAAAAGAAGCAACAGCAGGTCTGAAATGGGCGGTTCAGGAAATGGAAGACCGCTACAGAAAACTTGCGCATGAAGGAGTAAGAGACAGCAGAAAATATAACGAAAAAATGCAAAAGCAGGGAAACTATGCGTCGAAAATGCCCTACATTGTCATTGTGATTGATGAATTAGCCGACTTAATGATGGTGTCCCCTCAGGAAGTAGAAGATTCAGTCTGCCGGATTGCCCAGAAAGCAAGGGCATGCGGCATTCATCTGCTGCTTGCGACCCAGCGTCCTTCTGTAGATGTTATTACCGGATTGATTAAATCCAATATCCCTTCCAGAACAGCGTTCGCGGTATCTTCCCAGATTGATTCGCGTACGATTCTTGATATGGGTGGAGCAGAAAGACTGATCGGAAAAGGCGATATGCTGTTTTATCCAAATGGAGCGCCCAAGCCGATTCGGGTTCAGGGTACGTTTGTAACCGATGAAGAAATTGAGGCAGTGACAGATTTCGTAAAAAATCAAAGCAAACCGGATTACTTTATCGAACAGGATGAATTAATAAAGCAGACCGAGGCTGTTGAAGTCCAGGATGACTTATTTGAAGAAGCCTGCGTGTTTGTCAGTGAGCACCGCGGGGCTTCCTCCTCCCTGCTTCAGAGAAAATTTTCCATCGGCTACAACCGGGCAGCCAAGCTGATTGACCTGATGGAAGCAAAAGGATTTGTGTCAGAAGCTATGGGAAGCAAGCCGAGAAAGGTACTTGTGTCGCCCAGAGAACTAGAAGATATGAGCCACTCCTAAGACCTGGCGGGTGCCCTGCATTTCTCCTTTTAAATGCAAAGTCTTGTCAATTACTTTAAGGTTCTATATGATAAGAGATAACAAATGTAACAACCATTTTCCTAAGGCTTCAAACAAATAGGCAGGCCGCTTATGCGGAACTGTTGTCATGCTTTCCAGGCAAGCTGATTTCTTACAACCAGGGAGGGAGCTCTTATGGAACAGATTCAGCTGAACATTCTTTTGGAGTTTGTTTATCCGGAGGTTTTGGCTTTGTTAACAGATTACGAAAAAAATATTTCGATTGTGCTGCAGTACGGATTTGGCAGCGTGAAAGCAGAAGATGCACAGGAAATAGTAGAAGCAGTTATTATGGAACAAGGAAAAACCGCCTTGATTCACTAAATGAATACGATTTAGGCAGGCACCGTTATCTGGAATACTGCCTATCAATCAAATGAAGTCCGCGGCATCATGCGCGGACTTCATTTTAAGATTATCCACTAAATAAAGATACGGCCCCGAAACTATCGTAAAGGCCCAGTATACAAGGAGTCTGTTTATGCCAAAAGAAATAGAATATAAGATGCGTGGAGAGATCAGCCGTTTAACAAATAAGACATTCAAGTTTGATGAGCGGGTGGGAGAAGGCTGGTTTTCTGCTGTTTACTTTTTAAAAACAAGAGAAATTGCCAGAAAGTATAAAACCAAAGATATTGTTACTACGCAGTTTTTTCAAAAAGAAAATGCGGTACTGTGCGGTACGGATGAAGTCATTGCTTTAATTAAAACGTTTGCGGAAGATCCGGAAAGCCTGGAGATTCTGTCTTTAAAAGATGGAGATAAAGTGGCTCCTTATGAAACAGTTCTTTCTGTAACAGGGCCTTATCAGAACTTTGGTTTTCTTGAAGGGGTCATCGATGGTATTTTCGCGAGAAGAACGTCAGTGGCAACAAACGTATATGACGTAGTAAAAGCAGCCCGCCGTTCAGGCATACAAAAGCCTGTTATTTTTATGGGCGACAGAGACGATCACTTTACGCAGCAGGCAGGAGACGGCTACTCAGCGCATATAGGCGGTTCAACGGCTCAGGCTACGCACGCTATGAGCGAATGGTGGGGGAAAAAAGGAATGGGAACGATGCCCCACGCTTTAATTCAGCTGTTCCAGGGGGATATTGTCGAAGCTACGAGAGCTTACCAAGAGACATATCCGGAAGATGAGCTGATGGCGCTGGTTGATTATAATAATGATGTTATTACAGATGCATTAAAAGTGGCCCGTGCCTTTGGTGAAGATTTAAAAGGGTGCGCGTGGACACATCCAACGGTGTAGTAGATCAGTATTTCTGCAGGAATCCGGAAGTGATGGGTGCTTTTGATCCGCGCGGCGTTAATCCGGAGCTTATATTCGCTCTTCGTGAAGCACTTGATGCAGAGGGCTTTCAGCATGTGAAAATTGTAGCCAGCGGCGGTTTTACAGTCGATCGGATCGCGATGTATGAAGACCAGCAGGTTCCGATAGATATGTACGGGGTCGGGGGCAGTCTTCTTAAAATTCATATTGGTTTCACAGGTGATAACGTGCTGCTTAATGGAGAGCATGAAGCAAAATCAGGCAGGAAACACCGGCCGAATCCACGTTTGGAAAAAATTAATTAGAAAAGCAGGGGTGCCTCATGTCAAATGATATTCCTGATTTTCAGGCATACAAAAAACAGCAGCAGGCGGAAGCAGATGAAGAGCTGATTTCTTTATTGAGCCATTTTTCGGAATGGGTGGAGGCCAATACCAACCTTCGGGAAAAAGTGAGGGCTAAACATTTATTTGAAGAATGGACCGGGTGTCCGACCGCTGAGCTCGAACATGGGGAATGGAATATAAATTTTTTGGACTGGATGAAATACGACTATAAAAGCGTCGCGGGTTCCAGGCTGTTTGACCAGTTTATTAAAGCGGAGGCAGCCTCGCTCTCTTCGACCCAGCGCCAGCTGGCTGCGCTGATTATGGTATCAGCCCTTGAACTCTTTTCCATAAATGAACGAAAAGATTCTATTTTAGATGGGCGGTTTTTTCTGGAGAACTCTTCTAAGTCAACCATTCATCTTTTTCCATCCGAAACAGATGATTCCTTCCCATCACCCGTTGTGCTCGTACGAACGATTACATACCGCGGCAAAACGTATTCCCTTCATAGACCGGCGCCGGTTTGCTTAAATGAAAAAGAAGCAGACTATTATTGGAACAGTGAAAAAAATGGCAGACCTTCCCCGGAATACAAGAGACTTTTTGCAAAAGATCATGGTATTATATGGTACAGGCATGTTCTAGGTCATTAGCAGGATTATAAGGACATTTATTGGACGGCAGACACCTATCTGCTATAATGATGAAGTGTTTGCCTGAGACTTGATTTAAAGGTCCCTGCCCTACAGCAGGATGAATACTGGAGGTATTTAACATGAATACGCACCATCTAATTGGAATTAAAGGATCAGGAATGAGTGCCCTGGCACAAATCCTGCATGATATGAAGATACCAGTACAAGGTTCTGATGTAGAAAAGCCATTCTTTACCCAGCTTCCTCTCGAAGAAAGAGGCATTCCCATTTATCCCTTTCAGGAAGAGAACATTAAGGAAGGCCAGGTTCTTATCTCTTCAGCTGCCTACGGGGAAAATCATGAAGAAGTAAAGCGTGCAAAAGAATTGGGTATGACTGTTATGGAATACCCGGTGTTTCTTGGAGAATTTGCAAACCGTTTCACTTCTATTGCCGTAGCCGGCTCCCATGGAAAGACGTCAACGACAGGTCTTTTAGCCCACGTGCTGAGAGCATATAAACCGACTTCCTATCTAATCGGAGATGGCACGGGAAAAGGCGAGGAAAACAGTGCGTTTTTTGCGTTTGAAGCCTGTGAGTATCGTCGTCACTTCCTGGAATATCAGCCGGATTATGCGATTATGACAAACATTGATTTTGATCATCCCGATTACTTTAAAGACGTAGACGATGTAGTCGATGCTTTTCAGGAAATGGCACAGGGCGTGAAAAAAGGCATTGTAGCCTGTGGTGATGATGAGCACCTGCAGAGCCTGCATGCCTCTGTCCCTATTATGTATTACGGCATTGACGGTAAATATGATTTTAATGCGGATAATATTCAGACGAGTGAAGCGGGCACTTCATTTGATGTGCATATTAGAGGAGATCGTTATGGTACGTTCTCCATTCCCGGCTTCGGCCGCCACAATGTGCTCAATGCATTGGGAGTTATTGCCCTCTGTCACTATGAGGAAATGCCGGCAGAAATTATCAAGAAACAGCTGGAGAGCTTCGGCGGCGTGAAACGCCGGTTTTCAGAGAAGAAAGTCGACAATCAAATATTGATCGATGATTATGCCCATCACCCAACAGAAATTAAGGCAACCATTGAATCAGCGCGGCAGAAATACAGCACCAGAGAAGTAATTGCTGTTTTTCAGCCTCATACGTTCTCAAGAACCCAGGCATTTTTGGATGATTTTGCAGAGTGCCTTAAGCAGGCGGACCATGTTTATCTTTGCAGCATATTTGGATCTGCCCGTGAGCAGAATACAGAATTAACGATCGAAGACCTTCAAAGAAAAATTCCAGGAGCCTCTTTGATTTCCGAAGAAGATATGGATCAGCTTACCAAGCACAAAGACGGCGTTATTTTATTCATGGGTGCCGGCGATATTCAAAAATTTCAAAAGGCCTACGAAAATGTAGCGAACGTGCCGGAATAAAGATAAAGCGCCTGTTAAGATGCAGGTGCTTTTTTTTATGAAAGACGGAGGAAAATTCAATAAAAAGACAAAACCTTCTTTTCTTATAAGAAAATTTAGTTAAAATAGAAAAAGAATGATAATATTAATGTTTCACTTTCCAGTAAGAGTGGTATTTAAAATAGGTAAAGAAGGAGGTGCAGTACGTTTATGGAAATCTTACTCTACATAAGCGCATTAATCGTTGCAATAGCGTTTGCTGTGCTTGTTATATTCATTGTCCAGACCCTTAAAGCTGCTTCAAGCACGATGCAGAACGTAGCAGGAACGCTGGACCGTGTAGAGAAACAAGTGGAAGGTATCACAACGGAGTCAGAACATCTTGTACAGAAATCAACATTAATTGTGGATGATGTACAGCAAAAATCCCAATCTTTGAATGGACTGTTTGAGTCATTGAAAGATGTTGGTGATTCAGTGCAATCAATAAATTACACTTTTAAAGAAATGTCTGATACCGTCACGACGCAGTCCAAACAGCAGTCTGATCAGGTAGCCCGCGCAATGCAGTGGGGAAATGCAGCTATTGATTTATACACGAGATGGCAGGCAAGACAGCCGCATCCCGAATCAACAGCTCAAAATACGAATACGACGACTGGGGTGTAATCAAAATGGCAGATACTAATTCCAAAGATTTTTTGATTGGCACGCTGATTGGCGGTATTGCAGGCGCCTGTGCTGCACTGCTGCTTGCTCCTAAGTCTGGAAGCGAGCTTCGTACAGACATTACGGACAGCACTAAATCAGCTACCACCAGAACTTCCGATTTCACAAGCACCGCTTATGATAAAGGATCGCAGTGGGCATCTACAGCTAAAGAAAAATCATCTACTATTGCCAAAAGCGTCAGCGAAAACTCAAATGAATTTTACGACAGAGTAAAGTCAGCTGCATCCGATGCAGCAGGAAACGTGAAAACCGATTCAGAAAAAACAGCGGATGAGCTTGCTGATGAATTAACAGAAGAGCTGGAGCACGCAGACAGCGAGCAGTCTTCAAAAATTAAATCAGAAGTAGAAAAACTTCAATCCGACTTGAATAATAACAAACCTTCAAATTAAAATGAAAAAGCCCGCATCTAAAAATGCGGGCTTTTTAATGGGATTAAACAAAATTTTATAAGAAAATTTATTGAATAAAAGCTTTTAATTCAGCATAAAACGCTTTAACGCTTAAAAGCGTCTAATTAATAAAGAAAAAAAGGCTGACATAGTAATAAACTTCGTTTATAATAGCAGTATAATCATAAAAAGCAGAAAAGACTAGGGAGTGGAGCAGGTTATGAGTAACGAACAGCTGGATGCACTAAGAGACGAGCTAGATAAAGTAAACCTTCAAATTTTGGACTTGATTAATGAAAGAGCTTCTTTGGCTAAAAAAATCGGCCAGGTGAAAGATACAGGAGGCAAAAATAGATTTGATCCGGTAAGAGAAAGAAACATGCTTGATTTAATTGCTGAAAACAATAAAGGACCTTTTGAAACGTCTACAGTTCAGCATTTATTTAAGCAGATCTTCAAAGCGAGCCTGGAAATTCAGGAAGATGACAACCGTAAAGCCCTTCTTGTATCACGCAAAAAGAAACAAGAAGATACTATCGTTGATCTTAAAGGAGAGATGGTAGGAGACGGTAATCAGCGCCTTATCCTTGGTCCATGTTCAGTAGAAAGCTACGAGCAGGTATACGAAGTAGCTAAAGCAATGAAAGAGCAGGGGCTGAAGCTTCTCAGAGGTGGAGCGTTTAAACCGAGAACATCTCCTTATGATTTCCAGGGGCTTGGTAAAGAAGGCCTCGAAATTCTTAAAAGAGTAGCGGATGAACTTGATATGGTCGTTATCAGCGAAATTGTAAGTCCGAAAGATGTAGAAATGGCTACAGAATACATCGATGTTATCCAAATTGGCGCAAGAAACATGCAGAACTTTGAACTTTTAAAAGAAGTTGGTAAAGTAGATAAACCTGTATTATTGAAAAGAGGCCTTTCTGCGACGATTGATGAATTCATTAATGCAGCAGAATATATCAGTTCCGAAGGTAATTCAAACATTATGCTTTGTGAGCGCGGTATCCGTACGTATGAAAAAGCAACGCGTAACACGCTTGATATTTCAGCCGTGCCTATTTTAAAGCAGGAAACTCATCTTCCGGTCCTTGTGGACGTAACACACTCAACAGGCAGAAGAGACCTGCTTCTTCCAACAGCGAAAGCTGCACTTGCTATTGGAGCAGATGCTGTTATGGCGGAAGTACACCCGGATCCTGCCGTAGCGCTTTCCGACTCTGCCCAGCAGATGAACATTCCACAGTTCCAGGATTTCCTGACATCGCTTCGTGACTCAGGACTATACAAATACTAAACGATTCAAACGATAAAAGAGGAGAGTAATCGACCTGGTTCGATTCTCGCCTCTTTTGTTTTTGTTTGGATAAAACGCTTTATTATTTGCTATACACAGGAAAATAGAATAAGATCGTATAGGAAATATTTTATGAAAAAATTAATAAATTTTCATGAAATACACAAGAATAAGGCTTAAAGGAATTGCAGAACCTCCTTAAGTTATAATATGATAGCAATAAATGTATGAAGTAAAGATGGAAAAAAAGGAGGCCTTTCATTGAATACAACTATTTATGATGTGGCAAGAGAAGCGGGAGTATCGATGGCTACGGTGTCCCGTGTAGTAAACGGAAACCCGAATGTAAAGCCGGCAACAAGAAAAAAGGTGCTCGATGCCATTGAACGGCTCGGGTATCGTCCAAATGCTGTCGCAAGAGGACTTGCCAGCAAAAAAACAACCACGGTAGGAGTCATTATCCCGGACATTGCCAATATCTTTTTCGCTGAACTAGCCCGCGGTATTGAAGATATTGCAACTATGTACAAGTACAATATTATTCTGTGCAACTCTGACCAGAATAAGGATAAAGAGATCAGCCTGATTAATACGCTGTTGGAAAAGCAGGTGGATGGGATTTTATTTATGGGCGGTGAAATCACGGAAGAACATGTAACGCAGTTCAAGCGTTCTCCTGTGCCGGTAGTACTGGCTGCCACAGTGGATCAGGACGGCGAACTTCCTTCAGTGAACATTGACTATCAGCAGGCTTCTTTTGATGCAGTGACAGAGCTTATAGAGGCTGGACACAGCCGTGTAGGTATGGTGTCCGGTTCTCTCGAGGATCCGGTGAACGGATTTCAGAAGTTCAGCGGCTACAAAAAGGCATTTACTGAAAAAAACCTCGACTTTGATGATTCTTTAGTAGCGATCGGCGACTATACGTATGATTCCGGTATACAGGCCGCAGATACCCTCATGAAAGTGAGCAATCCGCCGAGTGCTATTTTTGCAGGAACAGATGAGATGGCTTTAGGAGTTATTCACGGCCTTCAGGATCAAGAAAAAAAAAGTGCCGGAAGAGGTAGAAGTAATCGGCTTTGATAATACGCGTCTTGCAACTATGGTGAGACCAACACTGACGACAGTAGTGCAGCCTATGTATGACATTGGTGCGGTATCGATGAGATTGCTGACAAAGTATATGAACAAAGAAGAAGTAGATGAAAAAGTAGTAGTACTTCCGCATAGATTGGAATATAGAAACTCAAGTACGCTGAAATAACAGGACTTAATGGTTTGGTCCGCAGAAAAAGCTGCATCTCTATTCGAGAGACGCAGCTTTTTTTAGATGGGATTTTATTGCGGCTGCGGCGTTCATGATCGCCTGCAGATAGTAGCGGTGCCATATTTTTATTTCTTCGTTTTCTTTTCATTTCGAATATAGTACAGCGATTTTTCCAGTGTTTTTTCATTTTTCCCGGTTATCTCCGCCTGGCGGGGAATGTGCTCATACATGTCTTCCGGATCTGTCCATTTATCGGGAAGCGGGTGCGGCGACTGCTCCTGCCAGGTTTCTATCCACTGAGGAGGGATTGGATGCTTTAAAAGATCCTGACGGTTTATCATTTCCAGCCACAGCATAGACCATGCTCTTGGCACGACTCTCCATATATCATATCCGCCGCCGCCTACGGCAATCCATTTTCCTCCGCAGTACTTATGCGCAAGCTTATGCGCCAGGCGGGGGATCATTTCGAATGTTTTAATAGTGGAGGACAGATGAGTCAAAGGATCGTAGTAATGAGCGTCCGCGCCGTTTTGAGTGAGAATGACGTCAGGTTTAAAAAAAGCAGCAGCTTCTTCTATCGCCGTTTCGTAGCAGGAGATAAACGAATCATCTTCCGTAAAAGCATCCACCGGCACGTTAATAGAAAAACCAAAGCCCTGTCCCTGTCCTTTTTCATTGACGCTCCCAGTGCCTGGGAATAAGTACCGGCCCGTTTCATGAATAGAGAGAGTACAGGCATCCGGCGTGTCATAAAACGCCCACTGCACACCATCACCGTGATGGGCATCGGTATCAATATACAGGACACGGGCTCCGTAATGGCGGCGCATGTATTCAATTGCAATCGCACTGTCGTTATATATGCAAAAGCCCGAAGCGCGGCCGCGGAACCCATGATGCAGCCCGCCGCCAAGATGCAGGGCGTGCTGAGCTTTATTCTGCATAACGGCGTCTACGGCGGTCAGTGTACCGCCTACGAGCAGGGCAGATGCTTCATGCATATTTTTGAAAATAGGTGTATCCTCTGTACCTATCCCGTAGTTGGCAGCAATTCCCTCACTCAATGTACCCTTACCAGCTGCCTGAACAGCTTCGATGTAAGCGTCATCATGAAAAAGGTTAATTTCTTCATCTGTTGCCATACGGGGAGTAAGTATGTCGTCTTCCTGAATAACACCCAGGGAAAGAAGAAGGTCATAGGTTAAACGAAGACGCAGATGGTTAAAAGGATGGTCATCATTAAACTTATACTGCATCTGGTCCTCTGAATAGACGAAAACAGCATCCTTAATCATTACTCTATCCCCGGAAAATGCGGGCGTTTCACATGGTATCCGGCTTCTTCAATCATGTTCATGATCGGACGGGGATCCATCGTCTGAACCCGGAAGGTAAGCACTTTATGCTTGAGGTCTTCGCTGGGATAAACGAGAACGCTCGTTATGTTAATTTTATGCTTTTTAAATAAAGCAGATAGATCAGCCAGATGACCATAAATGTTTGGAACGACTACCTCAATTTGGGAGGAAGGCTGATGAGCCCCGGTAAGCTTCACAATGGTATGAAGGACGTTAGTTTCTGTCAGCATACCGACAAGTTTATCATCGACAGCGACAGGGAGGGCGCTGATATCGTTTTCAAATAATACAACGGCTGCTTCCTCTACAAAATCGAGCGGGTGGGCTGTAATAACAGGGTACTTCATAATATCCGACACAGGACGGTTTAATTCTTCTTTCAGCGCATTCAGCTGAAACACAGATGGACTCGCATCTCTTATGTCACGGTCGGAAACGATACCTACAATCAGCATATCCTCATCAACAACAGGAATATGGCGGATACGGTGTTTCTGCAGCAGGTCCATTGCCTCCTGAATGGTAGTATCCTTGTTTATTTTTATCATGTCTGTTTTCATAATTTCTTCAACGAGCATATTTATGTCCTCCTTTTTGCAGTTAGTACATGAAGCGGTTAGTGAACCGGATAGCATCGAATTTCTGCATGGAAGATTGGGAAACTCTTTTGCCGACACGTACCATCAGGCAGTTGGCGGGGTGGGAGCTGATTTCCGGATCGTCTGTTGCCATCCATTCGAGACCGCCGGCATTCATCATTTTTTCCATTACTTTTCGATATTCCCAAATGCTCAGGCCGCTTCCTTTTAAATCCCAGTGCCAGTAATATTCTGTTGTGATAATAATAAAGTCCTCCACCGCATCATCAAGCATGGAGAAAGTAAGCAGATTGGAGCCTAGTTTAGCTCCCCGATAATCTTTGGCTACTTCGATCGCACCAAGTTCAAGGAGTTCTTCCATTTCAGCTTCCGACCAACGTTCCAGAGGATCTGGATACACAAACGTGACGTAACCGACTATTGTGTTGTCGTCCACTACAACGTTAATACGGCCTTCCGGAAGGTCAGCAATACTAATAAGCGCTTTCTTTTGTTCAGATGGAGAACGGAAAGCGACCAGTCCTTCGTGCAGTTCGTACTCATGAATTTTTTTTCCGGATATAGGACCTTCAATAAGCAGTGTTCTGCCGTTGAATTCCAGTTCCTTCGAATAGTATTTCTTCTTATGGTTCATCCAAGTACCACCTTTTAGCATATAATGAACTAATGATAGAATTACTTTTATTATACAACACCTGAAAAAAATATTGGGGATTTAAGGGAATTTCTTCGGTAGAATCCCTACAGTAACTAATAGTCAGCGTCAGAAGGCCTAAATTTGCCGGATTATAAATTGAAGAAATATTCATATTATATTATAATGTGTAATAGAACACATATCATTTAGCAGAAGGGGTCGATCATTAATGCAACTGAAAGCGCTTCCTCCAAGAGACGGAGATCACAATTTAAAAAATTATGAAGATACAGCGAAGACATTTAAATGGGAGGATATTGAGAAAGAATTTTCCTGGTATGAGACAGGTAAAATAAATCTGGCTCATGAAGCGATTGACCGGTACGCGGATATGCCCGAAAAGAAAAATCAAATAGCACTGTATTACAGCGACGCTGAACGAAATGAAGAATATACGTTTGAGCAGATGAAAAAGCATACAAATAAAGCTGCAAATATGTTAAAAGAAGCAGGAATCGAAAAAGGAGACCGCTTATTTATTTTCATGCCAAGGTCCCCCGAGCTGTACTTTGCTATTCTAGGTGCTATTAAGGCAGGAGCAATTGTAGGGCCGTTATTTGAAGCCTTTATGGAAGGCGCAGTCAGAGACCGTCTGGAAGACAGCAGTGCAAAGGGTCTTCTTACAACGCCTACTTTATTGGAAAGAGTGCCTGTCGATGATCTTCCTGCACTGGATACGGTATTTATTTACGGAGAAGATGTAAAAGAAGAAGGTCCGTACATGGACTTTAATTCAAGAATGAGTGCTGCCAGCGACGAATTCGAGCCGGAATGGATGGATAAAGAAGACGGAATGATTCTTCATTATACTTCCGGGTCTACAGGTAAGCCAAAAGGTGTACTTCATGTCCATAATGCTATGCTGCAGCATTACCAGACAGCCAAATGGGTGCTTGATTTAAAAGACGACGATGTATACTGGTGCACAGCCGACCCAGGCTGGGTTACAGGAACATCCTACGGCATTTTCGGCCCATGGCTTGCCGGAGCTACGAATGTAGTGAGAGGAGGCCGTTTCAGCCCTCAGGACTGGTACCAGACACTGCAGGATTACAAAGTAACAGTATGGTACAGTGCTCCAACAGCCTTTAGAATGCTGATGAGCGCCGGGGATGAAGTAGTAAAAAAATATGATCTTTCCAAATTAAGACATATTCTAAGCGTAGGCGAACCTCTTAATCCCGAAGTGGTAAGATGGGGCGAAGAAGTATTCAATCTTCGTATACATGATACGTGGTGGATGACTGAAACAGGGGCGCAGATGATCTGTAATTTCCCATCAATGGAAATAAAGCCCGGTTCTATGGGCAAGCCGATTCCAGGCGTGAAAGCTGCGATTGTGAACGATCAGGGCGAAGAGCTCCCGGCAAACCGAATGGGTAACCTGGCTATAGAAAGCGGATGGCCTTCCATGATGAGAACGATTTGGAACAATGAAGAGAAGTTTAACAGCTATTTCGAGGTGGCAGGCTGGTACATTTCCGGTGACTCCGCGTATATGGATGAAGACGGCTACTTCTGGTTCCAGGGAAGAATTGATGACGTAATTATGACGTCCGGCGAACGTGTTGGGCCGTTTGAAGTAGAAAGCAAACTGGTTGAACATCCTGCTGTTGCTGAAGCCGGAGTAATAGGTAAACCGGATCCTGTCAGAGGTGAAATTATTAAAGCATTTGTTGCGCTTCGCGACGGTTATGAAGTAACTGATGAGCTGAAAGAAGAGATCAGAGTCTTCGTTAAAGAAGGACTGGCAGCTCATGCGGCTCCGCGTGAAATTGAGTTCAGAGACAAACTTCCTAAGACAAGAAGCGGAAAGATCATGAGACGTGTGCTTAAAGCATGGGAGCTTGATCTTCCTACAGGTGATCTATCTACAATGGAAGAATAATATACGCTAAAAACCCTCATTCCTGAAAAGGAAATGAGGGTTTTTAGCGTATCAAAAAGAAGCTGTGGAAAGCACCGATGTAAAGGTTTCTGTATAAAAATACGTATTTCTTGTTTTGTTAACAGTCCGAACCCCCCTTTCCTTTTAGAAAGGGGGGTTCGTGAGAGTTGATCGGAAAATTGTTTATTCTTCCTCTGGTTCCGGGCTGTCTTCTGATTCAGTACTTTCCTCAGGTTCAGCATTTGCTTGGGTGTCGGAACTGCTATCCGTCTCTGAAGCGTTTTCCGGTTCTGAACTGGAATCCGGTTCCGGACTGGAATCCGGTTCCGGACTGGATTCCGGCTCCGGATCTGTATCGGCTTCTTCTTCAGTTTCTTCCTCTTCTTCCCGATTTACCGGAGAAGAGCCGCTGCCTTGAGAACCGGTTTTCCTCTTCAGACTCTGTGCTGGTGCCGCTGCTTTCCTCAGATGGAGTCTCTGAGCCGGAGGAGTCATCCGTTTCTGAACCTGATCCATTGGTATCGGCGGGTTCTTCCACAGGGACTTCTTCCT
This sequence comes from Sinobaca sp. H24, assembly GCF_023845525.1. Taxonomy (NCBI): domain Bacteria; kingdom Bacillati; phylum Bacillota; class Bacilli; order Caryophanales; family Sporolactobacillaceae; genus Sinobaca; species Sinobaca sp. H24. Next base: position 42,545 of record NZ_JALBWT010000011.1, on the reverse strand, counting down.
GCGGTTCTTCTGGAGTTTCTTCCGGTTCAGGGGCTGGTTCTTCCGGTTCCTCCGGAGTCTCTGGTTCTTCAGCAGGTTCAGGAGAAGAATCCTCTTCAGCCGGTGGGGCAGTATTATTATCTGAAGGTGTCTGTTCTTCACTGCCGCCGTTTTCGGAAGAGTTTTCCTCTTCATTTGAACCATCGCTGCTTCCAGAATCTTCTTCATTTGGAGAATTGTTTTCGTCGTTATTTTCTTCTGCTGGACTTTCTTCAGTTGATTCCTGTTCAGTGCTGTTTGTTTCATCTTCTGTAGTAGAAGGACTTTCTTCAGAAGAGTCTTCCGATTCTCCAGAACCTTCGTCCGGCGTATTGGAAGGCGAAGATTCAGTGCTTTCGTCTTCTGAGCTTTCATCATTACTTGATTCATCATCGTTTTCTGTCTCCGTTGTGCCGGATGAAATGTCTGTGCTTGCAGAATTAGAAGATTCTCTTCCACGGGTATCTACGGCTCTTACAGTGAAAGTACCGGATCCAACGCTCGCGGATGTGTTGTCTTTTCCTACAACAGTATCTTCAACACTGCTGCCTTCATATATCCTGTAGCCGACAATATCATCATCCGGATGTTCCGACCAGGTAAGCTCGTCTCCGCTGCCTGATACCCCTGAAACAGTAGAAGGGTCTCTTTCATTATCAGGTGCTTCCCGGTCCACCGTAATATCTCCTATATCTTCAGGGAAATACTCTGCCGGGTTATCAATATCTTCGAAGTAATCTTCATCCATAATAATTCCTGATAGAGTAAAGTCATCCGGTGTTTCATCGTAGGCAGTGTAGGTGCTTCCGTCAATTTCTACGAGGTCGCCTTCCTGCAGGCTGTCGTCTTCTTCCGTTGGTACAAACTCTTCATTCATTAAATCTGTTACAGCGAGTCCGGCTTCTTCACACATCGGAGAAACAAGCAGGCCGGATAAACCGCATATTTCCTGTTCAACGATTCCATCAGGTTCTTCAAAGGTGCTGTCTGTATTTACAGCATCAGGGTTTGCTTCGTTTGCAGCATTCATCAAGTCCGCCCATATATTCTGGGTTCGTTCGCTGTAGGAATAGCCGTTGTAGGGGCTTTCCAGCTGATTCTGCTGTTCACGGTTATCATAGCCAAGCCAGATGCCCATCGTGACTTCCGGGTTCATTCCTACAAACCAGGCATCTACCTGATCGGTTGTCGTACCGGTTTTTCCGGCCCAGTCTCCGTCAACATCGAGGTAAGAAGAAAGCTGTGAGGCTGTACCAGGTGATTCAAGAACATCACGGAGCATATCAACCATTAAATAGCTCGTTTGTGGTGAAAATATTTCTGTTTCTTCCGTTTCATGTTCGTACGTTACTTCTCCGTCATTTTTCTTTTCAATACGTTCTACCATATAACTCTCATGGTACTGGCCTTCATTAGCAAACGTTGAAAAAGCGTTCGTATTCTGCGATACGGTAACACCGTTCTCCAGTCCGCCCAAAGCAGTTGATTCAACGGGTTCCTCTTCAGAAAGTCTCGTGAAGCCAAGACTTTCCAGATGATCTTTAGCTTCCTCCTGTTCCAGTTCCCAGAAGCTTCTGACCGCAGGGATATTCTGCGAGCGCTGAAGTGCTTCGCGGACCGGGATAAAGCCCTCGAAATCACTGCCTGCATTGTTGATCTCCGTTCCGGTAGTATAGTCTGTCGGTACATCTGCTACAGTAGAACCTGGATGCAGTTCGCCACTATCCAGCAGAGGACCGTAGGAAAGAAGCGGTTTCATCGTGGAGCCGTTCTGTCTGAACGTTTGTGTAGCATGATTTAAATTTTGGGTTTCATAATCCCTGCCGCCGACAAAACTGATGATGGCTCCTGTTTGATTATTAATCATCATTGCGCCGACTTCTTCCTGTTCGGTGATGTCGCCATTTGTGCGGTCCGGTCCGAACCATGTAGAGCTTTCAATGGATTCCTGCATGCCGTCATATATACTTTTATCTACCGTAATATGAATATCATATCCGCCGATGGCGAGATCCTCTCTGGCATCCGCTGTATATTGTTCAAGCGTCTGCTCGCGTTCCTCTTCATCCATTGCATCGAGATCTACATCGTCTTCTTCAAGCATCTGCTCGCGCAGAACTGTCGATGCTTCTCTTTGGACTTCACTTGTGATATAAGGATATTCATCTGTAACGGTATCACTTGGCTCTGCTAAATTTTCTTCAATATCATAAGCCATTGCTTCTTCGTACTCTTCTTCAGAAATGTAGCCTTTTTCATTCATATCATTTAATACGCGGTTTTTACGATTAATGCCTGCTTCGAATTCGTCTTTGACTGTCCCATTGTTTTCAAACGGAGTATACCCGTACGGGTTTTGAGGCATGCCTGCAATAAAGGCAGCCTGGGCAATATTGAGTTCTGAAGCATCTACTCCAAATACTCCTTCGGCAGCAGACTGGGCGCCGGCGATATTTAAGCCGTTTGCATTTCGGCCGAAAGGCACCAGATTGAGGTAGGCTTCCAGAATTTCTTCTTTGCTCAGGTATCCTTCAAGACGAAGGGCAAGAAGAATTTCTTTTGCTTTTCTTTCGAAGCTTACTTCGTTGGTTAAAATTTGATTTTTAATAACCTGCTGGGTTAACGTACTGCCCCCGGTCTGGGTGCCTGCGTTGCTTATTTCCTGATATGTAGCCCGGAGCAATGCAGTCGGCACAATGCCGTCGTGATCATAAAAATCTTCATCTTCCGTAGCAATGATTGCATCTACGAGATTATCGGAGATATCTTCAAGTGGTACCTGCTTTCTTTCAATATCGGCAGGAACGTTGCCAAGCGATTCACCACCGGCAAAATACATATCACTGGCCTGCTCATAATCATAAATTTCCGCACGCATTTCCTCTTCATTCAGTGCTTCCTGATCATCGACCAGCGATACAAAAAAGCCGGCACCGACCGATCCGATAAAAAGGATAGACGAAATAGCAGCAATAACAGCAACAAGAACAATATTTATAATAATATTGGAACGGGAATAGGATTCCTCTCCCAGCTGTTTTCCTCTAAACCAATCTACTCGTTTATTTGCTTTGTATAAAAAATTTTTCATGCAGCGACCCCCTAAATTTCTAGCTCATTATAGCATAAAAAAGACCTATATTTAAACTAGAGACCATCGGCATCAATGCTTGACATCTTAGAAAAAACGGTGTTAAATGGTGATTATCGTAAATAATACAAAAGCGCAGACGAAATGAAGTAGCTTTTTAATCCCTGTAACAGAGAGCCGGCGGCTGGTGAAAGCCGGTACATATTAAAAAGTGAATTACGTTATCCGAGCTTCTTTAGTAAATGAAGACGGCGGCCGCCGTTAACGGCTTGAGTGAAAAGCTTTGCTTTTAAAAAAGGGTGGTACCGCGGTAAACATCGTCCCTTTTATTAAAAGCGGGCTTTTTTTATTTGTCTGATAGCCGCAGTGTACGAGTGTTTAAATCAAAAAGGAGAGACATAATGACTATTTTACAGGATTTGGAACAAAGAGGACTAGTAAATCAGGTTACTGACAGGGAAGGGCTGGAGGCACTTTTAAGCGAAGAATCCATTACGCTGTACTGTGGATTCGATCCAACAGGCGACAGCCTTCATATCGGTCACCTGCTTACTATTATTACGATGCGCCGGTTTCAGCTGGCCGGACACAAACCGCTTGCTTTAGTAGGAGGCGCAACAGGATTTATTGGCGATCCGAGCGGGAAAAGCGTTGAACGGTCGCTGAATGAAGAAGACGTAGTAAAAATGTACAGCGAGAGAATCCGCAGCCAGCTGCAGAAGCATCTTGATTTTACGGGAGACTATGGAGCAGAGATTGTAAACAATTTCGACTGGATTGGGGAAATGAGCGTTATTACGTTTTTACGGGATGTCGGAAAGCATTTTGGCGTCAACTATATGCTTTCTAAAGAATCAGTAGAATCAAGAATTAAGAATGGTATTTCTTTTACAGAGTTCAGTTACCAGATTCTTCAATCCCTGGATTATCTCCATTTGTTTAAAGAAAAAAACTGCCGCCTGCAGATCGGCGGCAGCGACCAGTGGGGAAATATTACGGCAGGGCTTGAGCTTATCCGCAGAAAAAGTGCGGATGAAGAGCAGAAAGCCGAAGCATTTGGCTTCACCATCCCCCTTGTTACAAAAGCAGACGGCACAAAGTTTGGTAAAACAGAAGGAGGAGCAATCTGGCTCGATCCGTCTAAAACAACGCCATATGAGTTTTACCAGTTCTTAATAAATACAGATGATAGAGACGTTATTAAGTTTCTGCACTACTTTACGTTCCTTCCGGCGGAAGAAATAAAAGAATATGAGCAAAAAATGCAGGAAGCACCGGAAAAAAGAGAAGCTCAGCAGAAGCTGGCTGAAGAACTTACAGCATTTGTCCACAGTAAAGAAGCAGTAGAGCAGGCGCAGAATATCTCCGCAGCCTTATTTGGGGGGGCGATGTGAAGAAGCTTTCCGCTGAAGAAATCGCCCAGGGATTTAAAGATGTTCCTACCCATGAGGCAGGGGCGGAGGAAGAACCTGGTTTAATTGATACGCTTGTTGAAGCCAAACTGTCGCCTTCCAAACGACAGGCTAGAGAAGATATTACAAACGGAGCTGTATATATAAATGGTGACCGGTGCACTGACCTGCAAAAGCAATTATCCGCAGAAGATAAAATAGGCGGTATGTACACTATTGTTAGAAGAGGAAAAAAAGAAATACGCGCTGGTATCATTTAAATAGAAAAAAGCAGACAAACCGGCTGCTTCAGGCTGTTGAAAAAGACAAAAAATAGTTATTTTTATACAAAACCTTTACAGGAGATGCTTTCCGCAGGCCATGCCTCAGCTAAAGAGGAAAAACGCCTCTTTAACTTCTTCTATGGCTGTTCTGCAGGAGTTATCCTTGTTTATTTTCTTTTCACAAAAAACTTTAAAAATATTCGAGATCATTTATGGATATACAAAATGGAACACTTTCTCGACAATCTGAAGCAGCCAAACCGGCTGCTTTTTTATTTGGCTCTGAAAAACCAGGAATATAACGTGTTCTTTATCTGTCCTATGACTGTTCCTTAAAGGAGCGGACTGCTGGTTATTAAATAGAATACGGACGATATAAAATAAAAAAAAGCAGCCCGCCGGCTGCTTTTCTTTATTAACGGGAATACCACTCAACAATAAGGGCTTCCGTAATTTCTGCAGGAAGTTCAGAACGCTCTGGGTAACGATCAAGCGAACCTTCCATTTTTTCTTCGTCAAAGCTGACGAAATCAGGCTTGTAGCTGTTTACATCCAAAGCTTCTTTAATAGAAGTAAGGTTGCGTGACTTTTCGCGAAGACCGATTACCTGGCCTGGCTTTAAGCGGTAAGAAGGAATATCTACACGCTTACCGTCAACAGTTACGTGACCGTGGGAAACGAGCTGGCGTGAACCACGGCGCGTACGTGCAAGACCGAGGCGGTACACGATGTTGTCAAGGCGTGCTTCAAGAAGAACCATGAAGTTTTCGCCGTGAACACCCTGCATTTTGCCTGCGATTTCGAAAGTGCGGTGGAACTGACGCTCATTTAAGCCGTACATGAAACGAAGCTTCTGCTTTTCCTGAAGCTGAAGGCCGTATTCAGTAAGCTTTTTGCGTTGTGTTGGTCCGTGCTCACCTGGTGCATAAGGTCTTTTTTCTAATTCTTTTCCTGTGCCGTTAAGAGAAATTCCATAACGACGTGACTTTTTCCAAGATGGTCCTGTATAACGTGACATACAAGTAATCTCCTTTATAATAAAATAGTTGAAAAAGAGCAACGTTGGCAATCTCCCGCTATGCCCATTTTATTTTCATGTATCTTCACCTCGACAGCTGGAGGGTACGCAATACACCTTACACTCCTAAAGAGCATAGGAAAAAATGTAGAAATATCGAACATGGCAGGCTTACCCTGGCTGTCTTTTTGCACAAAGACCATTATATCCTTTTAAAGCTGTCAAGTCAATAGAAGGAAAGCATGTTAAATATGCTTTAAAAGAACAGCAGCGAATTCTTCCAAAATCTTCTGGTCTTTTCTGAAAAACGATTTTGTTCCGGGCTGTCCACGTCGAGTACTCCGAGAAGGATACCGTTTTTTACAAGAGGTACGACGATTTCAGAAGCGGAGGCGCTGTCGCAGGCAATATGCCCCGGAAAAGCATGGACATCTTCAACGCGCTGCGTTTCAAACGTCTGAGCGGCCGTGCCGCATACTCCTTTTCCTATGGCAATACGAACGCAGGCCGGAAGACCCTGGAAAGGGCCTAGAATAAGTTCATTCTCTTTTTGGGAATACAAATAAAACCCGGCCCAGTTGACTGAAGAGAAGTGCTGGTACAGTAAGGCAGAAGCATTGGCCAGGTTAGCTGTTTGATCGGTTTCTCCTTCCAGAAGGGCATCAAGTTGTTTGTTTATAAGGTGCAGCGGGGCGGTATGCATATTCATATCTCCTTTATTTATAAATGAATGTTTTTATTAATATAAAGATCCGTAACGCCTTGAAACAGCTCAGCGGGCTGATGGGCATCTGACCCGTATACAAGGGGAATCTGATGCTTAATTGCTTCTTTTACGATCCATTCAGGCGGGTAGGGCTCCCTGCAGAGGGGCTTAGCCGTGCCTGCGCCATTATAGTCAAGCTCCATATGCTGCTCTTTAACGGCATACAGAATCTGATGGACTAAATCGGCAGGGTACTGTTTCAGCGGGAATTTACGCTGGAATTTGTGAGCGAGCGTCATATGGCCCAGTCGTACGGGTTTGAACGGCCCAAGGTCAGATTTTACAGACAGCAGCACCGTTTCAAAGTATAAACGGGCCGCCGCATCTGCTGAGCCTGTCTGGGTTACTAATGAAAAAAAAATTCAGGACTGTAATCCATGCAGGTATATTCTCCATCAGCTAACAGAAAATGAGTAGAAAGAATGCTGTCATCCAAATGCGGCCCATACGTAGTAAGAAACTGTTCCGTCTCTTTTTCATACCTTTCAATATAATCGACTTCCAGGCCGGTTAAGATCGTGATATCGTTTTTATAGGATTTTTTAATGTTTTCCAGCTTCATTAGATAAGCTTCCAGATCTGACAAAGACATTGCGCTGTCTTTATCAGGTACGGTGTCAGTAAACCCCTCAGGCAGAGGAGCATGTTCGGCGAAAGTTAAAGTAGTTATTCCTCCTGCAGCAGCTTTTTCAATATATTCTTCCATAGGGTGGGACGTACCGTGGGGACAGAATGGCGTATGGACGTGGCCATCGCGCTTTGGGTTCATAAGACTTCATCCTTCCCGGATTTATAATACCGGATAATATTTCTGAAATATTTATGTAACGAACTCTCACACGAGAGCCTTTACATGTTATCATAAAGTCATTGATTAAAAAATAAACAAACCATGAATACATGTTTTCCGATAAAAGCTTATGTTCTTTGACAGAGAAGAAACAACAGCTGCCATATTGATTCATGTATACATATAAAAGCACGAGCAGTGCCGCAGTAAAAATATAATTCAAACATATGTTGTTGAAACTGGAGTGAAAAATGGAATGGAGTTTATCCTTTTAGCTATTTTGGTGATTGTTGTAGCTGTTGTTATTTATGGAACCCTCTCAAGAAGAAAAATATACAAAGACGTAGACAGGCTGGAAAATTGGAAAATCGAACTGGGAAGCCGGCCGGTCGCAGAAGAGATTGCTAAAGTAAAAGGGTTGAAAATTTCCGGGGAAACGGAAGAGAAATTTGAACTTTGGCGTAAAGACTGGGATGACATCGTCGGCACACACATCCCTGATATTGAAAAAGCTCTTTATGATATCGAAGAGCAGGCCAATAAATATCGGTTTGGAAAAGCGAGAGAGCTGGTTACGGCGGTAGAGAACCAGCTTCAGGATATAGAAGCGCAGATAGACGTTATTTTTAAAGAAGTCGATGAGCTTGTGCACAGCGAGAAAGAAAATGAAGCAGGAATTTCTGAAACACAGGCAAAATTTGACGCGATGTCAAGGCATCTTCTGCAGCACTCTCTGTCACTTGGAAAAACAGCACCGGTTTTTGAGGAACGAAAAACGGAAATGAAGCAGGCGCTGGTTTCGTTCGAAGAAGACCGGGAGGCAGGCAATTACACATCAGCCCGACAGACGCTGAAACAGGTCGACCACGATCTGGAAGTGCAGAACGCCCAGATGAAGGAAATTCCTGTTTTATTAAAGGACCTCGATATGGAACTGCCTTCTGAACTCAGGGAGCTGCAGCGCGGTGTAGAGAACATGGAAGGTCAGGGCTATCCGCTCGGACATCTCTCGTTATACGAGCAGATTGAAGAATATAAACAGGAACTGCCCGCTTTAAAAGAAAGCTGTGAAGAGTTTGAGCTGGAAAAGGTAAAAGACAGAATTGAAGAAATAAGAAGTTTCATGGAAGCAACCTATGAAATGCTTGAAAAAGAGGTTGATGCCCGTGGAGCCGTACAGGCAGAAATACCGCAGCTTGAAGAACAGCTTAGAAAATTAAAAGAGAAGCTGGCAGACCTTCAGCGCGAAGAAGCGAAAGTCGAAGTCAGCTACTTAATTCCAATGGAAGACAAAGAGCAGCATGACAGGCTGGCAGTGAAAATGGACGATACGATTAGAAACTGGCGCTTATTCCAGGATGCCAATCTTAACCGGACCCAGACGTTTTCGGAACAGCGCAGCCAGCTCGAAAAACACCGTAAGGAATGGAGCGGCCTTACGAAAGAAATTCAGCAGCTCAAAGACAGACTTTACACGCTTCGTAAAGACGAAAAGAAAGCACTGGACACTTTTGCTTCCGTAAAGCGCCAGCTGCTGGAGGATGAAATGCTTCTGCAGCGGTCGTTTATGCCGAGAATTCCATCCCCGCTTTTAAATGATCTGGATGATGCGGATGAGAACGTAAAAGCAGCAGAGAACAGACATTGGATGAAGTGCCGGTGGAAATTGCCCGGGCCAATGCAGATGTCGATGAAGCAGATAAAAGTGTACGCCGCTTTCATCAGCGCCTGATCGCCACACTCGAGCAGGTCAGAATGGCGGAGCTTGCCATTCAATATGGGAATCGTTACAGAAGCAGCGATGCTGAGCTCCATGAGCAGTTCAAAGAAGCAGAAAAGCATTTCCATAAAGGCCGTTACGATGACGCTGTTAATACAGCTGTAGGGGCAATGGAAAAGAAGAATTCAAATATACGTGAAGTGCTGCTGGAATTTGGAAAGCAGTAGAAGAAAAAGCCGTCTCTGGCAGACGGCTTTTTTTGTTTCGCGAAAACGTACATCATGCAGGAAATGTGGTAGGATATTACGTTGAGAAGAGTATAATGAACGAAGAAAAATAGAAAGGCAGGACGCCATGATTTATTTAGACAACAGCGCAACAACAAAGCCTTGGCCGGAAGTGATGGAAACATTTATAAAAGCTTCCAGGGACTATTTCGGCAACCCCTCGTCCATGCATCAACTGGGCCGGGATGCAGGCATTCTGCTGAGTAAAGCAAGAGACTCCGCTGCCTCTATGCTAGGCGTGGAAGCCGAAGAAGTTATATTCACATCAGGCGGCAGCGAATCGAATGCTCTGGCCGTTCAGGGTACGATGAAGGCTCTTGCTTCCAGGGGGAAGCATGCCGTTACTACAGTAATGGAACATCCGTCCGTATTGAAGCAGTTTCAGGATCAGGAAAAACAGGGAGCTGAAGTGACGTATTTACAGCCCGGATCTGATGGTCGTATCACTGCTTCACAGGTTATACAGGCTCTGCGTAAAGATACTGTACTTGTATCTATTATAAGAGTACAAAATGAAATGGGAACCGTGCAGCCGATAGAAGAGATAGGACGGGAGCTGTCGGCATTTCCTAAAATATACTTTCACACAGATGATGTACAGGGAGCCGGAAAGCTGCCTATTGACCTGGCGTACGTCGATCTGTACTCCCTTTCTTCCCATAAATTTCACGGAGTAAGAGGAGCGGGAATTCTTGTGAAGAAAAAAGGAAAAAATCCGGCGCCGCTGATAATGGGAGGGGCCCAGGAAAACGGAATGAGAGCGGGTACGGAAAATGTTCCGGCGGCTGCGGCTATGGTGAAAGCCCTTCGTTTAAGCCGGGAAGCTTATCAGACATCGAGTGGAAGGCTGCGGGAGCTGCATAAAAAGATGACGGATCATTATCAGGAGATGGCAGGAGTGGAAATTAATACACCTGCATCCTGCAGCGTACCGTATATTTTAAATATTTCTGTTAAGCACTCCAAGCCGGAAGCTATAGTAGAGGAATTATCCGGCCGGGGGATTTATATATCGTCAAAGTCTGCGTGCTCTTCTAAAGAAAAAAATACCGATTCAGTACTTGGCGCATGCGGCTTTACGAAAGACAGGGCAGAAACAGCCCTTCGAATCAGTTTAAGCGTAGAAACAACAGAACAGGATATAGATGAGCTGCTTAGAGCGTGCAGCAGCATCTTTCCTGCTGTTCAATTAGTTGTAGGAGGAAAATAGATGATATTTGATCATATAATCGTGAGGTACGGGGAACTTGCTCTAAAGGGACAGAACAGAAAGTTGTTCGAAAAACAGCTTCTGCACAATATCCGCCAGGTGATAACTGCTTTTCCGGATGTGAAAGCAAAAAGAACCTATGGCAGGATTATCATTGAACTGCATGGAGAAAATGGCACAGAAGTAGCGGAAAAGATCCGTTTTGTTTTTGGTATTTCTTCTTTAAGTCTGGCAGCAAAAGCGGATAACAGCATTGAGTCCATACGGAGTACAGCTTTGGCTGTATTTAAAGCTTACGATGGAGCAAAAAACACATTCAAAGTGAGTGCAAGAAGAGCGTACAAAAATTTCCCGGTATCTTCGCAGAAGGTAAATCCAGCCGTCGGAGGATGGGTACTAGAACATACTGAAGAAACGTCGGTCGATGTCCATCAGCCGCAGGTAGAACTAACTATTGATATAAGAGAGCAGGGCACGTATATCAGCTGCGGCCGGATTCCGGTGCTAAAGGTCTTCCGGTTGGATCCGGAGGCCGCGGCCTGTTAATGCTCTCCGGCGGTATTGACAGCCCGGTAGCGGGTTATCTTTCTCTAAAACGAGGCGTTACGATTGAAGCAATTCATTTTCACAGTCCCCCGTACACAACCAGCCATGCCCTTCAGAAAGTAAAAGATGCAGCCGAGGTGCTGTCCGCATATGGGGCGGATATCAGGCTGCACATTGTTCCTTTTACCAGCATTCAAACAGGCATCAGGGATCATATTCATTCGAGCTATCAAATGACTGTGACGAGAAGAATGATGCTTCGCATCGCTGAGAAAGTAGCCGGAAGAGAAAATATCCAGGCTATTATCAATGGGGAGAGTATCGGACAGGTAGCATCCCAGACGATTGAGAGCATGTATACTATTAATGAAGTAACAACTATGCCGGTTATCCGGCCGCTGCTGCTATGGATAAAGAAGATGTAATGGAAACTGGCAGAAACCATTGGCACCTATCCCATATCGATTCGTCCATATGAAGACTGCTGCACGATTTTTCTTCCGACAGACTCTGTTACAAAGCCTCTGAGGGGGAAAGCCTCCCGCTTTGAAAACGATTTTCACTATGAACCTCTCGTGGAAGAGGCGGTGCAGCAAACAGAAACGATAACGATATCTGCTTCGGCAGCACCGGCAGGCGGCATTGATTCACTTCTTTAATTAAATACAGGGAGGAAATAGCAATGGGAACACTCTGGCACGGCGGGACAATCTATACGATGAAACAAGAAGGCGACAAGACGGAAGCAGTTTATACAGAAGCGGAAGAAATAATTATGACCGGCTCCGCAGAGGAATTGAAAAAAAACATATGCTGGTCAAATAGATCGGGAGGAAAACCTGGAAGGTGCTGTTCTTTATCCGGGATTTACAGACAGTCATCTCCATATGATCGGCCTCGGGGAAACAATGCTCACCCTTGATTTATCCGGCTGTGAAACAGCGGAGGAAATGCAGCGGCTGATCGTGGATAAAGCAGCTCTCCTGAAAGAAGGCGAATGGCTTATAGGAGAGGGCTGGAATGAAAATAAGTTTCCAGATCGTAAAATTTTTCATAAGCAGGAGCTTGATCAACTGGCTCCACACAATCCGATGATTCTGACGCGGATCTGCCGTCATGCAGCGCTTGCTAATACTGAAGCGCTGAAGAAGGCCTCCATACATGAAAAGACACCCGATCCCCCGGGCGGAATGATCGTTAAGGATGCCAAAGGAACGCCAACCGGTTATCTGCTTGATCAGGCTGCCGATATGGTAAAAGAGGTAATGCCGCCTGTTACGAAGGAGTATTTGGAAAAGGCGCTTACGCTTGCAGTTGATCATATGCTTTCCATGGGTTTAACAGGCGGACACACGGAGGATTTAAATTATTACAACAGCTTTCAAGAAACGTATGAAACGTTTTACAAAGTGCTGGGAGAAAAAAGAGCGCTTCGTGCAAACCTGCTCGTGCATCACGAAGTAGCAGAGGAACTGTTTGCAGAGGAGCCTCCTGTGCATCCGTTTGTAACGTTTGGCGCCGTGAAAATATTTTCCGATGGCGCACTGGGAGGGCGGACTGCCTGGCTGAAAAAGCCCTACAATGATGCTCCGGATACTTCTGGTATGGCTATTCACAGCGAAAATGATTTTTTTGCTATTGTCAGGCGGGCAAGAGAAGCCGGAAAAGAAGTAGCGGTACATGCTATAGGTGACAGGGCACTGGAACTGGTAGTTACTGCAATGGAAAAGTATCCGGTGCCAGCCGGGAAAAGGGATCGGATTATTCACGTTCAGGTAGCAGATAAGCCGCTGATTAACCGTTTGAAACAGCTGTCTGTTATTTTGGATCTGCAGCCAAGCTTTGTGCTCTCCGATTTCCCCTGGGTCGAAGAAAGACTTGGATCCGCAAGAATGCCTTATTCGTTTGCGTGGAAAACCCTGCTGGATGAAGGTCTTATCTGCGCAGGAGGATCAGATGCCCGATAGAATCCGCAGATCCGTTGGAAGGGATCTTTGCTGCTGTGACGAGACGGAGACCGGACGAATCACATGACGGCTATTTGCCGGAGCAGAAAACTTTCTGTATTTGAGGCTGTTCGTCTCTATACGAGAGGAAGTGCGGAAGCTGTCGGTCTTGAAGAAGAGCTGGGCTGTATTGCTCCAGGCTATAAATCTGATTTTACCGTACTGGATCAGGACTTATTTTCCATCCCGGTGGACGCTGTATTAAGCACAAACGTAATCGGCACTGTTGTAGGCGGAAGCTGGCAGTATAGAAGATAATGGAAAGACGCTGGAAATAACGAAATGCCTGTGAGAGAATAGCAAAGAGGAGGGATAGCATGAATTTTAAAAGATGGATTGCGTTGGTAATAGCAGCCATTGTTATTGTTGTTTCCATTGGATTCAGGCGGTTTCCTCTCTTGCAAGCGCTAATTGGAGCGAATTTGCAGGAGGAGGAAGCCAGACCGGAGGAATGGAAGGAATTGAAGAAGAAGAGCTACAGGCAGGGATGGCTCCGGGAATACAATTGCCGTGCTCGACCTGCAGGGAGTGATCCAGGATACAGGGGAAGGATCGCTGTTTGATGCAGGCGGCTACAAACCATCAGGAGTTTTTGTACATGCTGGAACAGGCAGGAAGCTCCAATGACGTGGACGGAATTATTCTAAAAGTGAATACTCCAGGCGGCGGTGTAGTGGAGAGTGCAGAATACACGACGCAATTGTCAGCGTTCAGGAGGAACACGAGAAGCCGGTGTATATTACGATGGGAAACCAGGCAGCATCGGGCGGTTATTACATAGCAGCTCCTGCTGACAAAATTGTGGCCCACCCTGCTACAATAACAGGCTCAATAGGCGTTATTATGCAGAGCATTAACTATTCCGAGCTGGCCGATAATATTGGAATTAAGAAAATTCCATTACCAGCGGTGAGTTTAAAGACATTATGTCTCCAGGAACAGAAATGACAGAAGAAGATGAAGAAATTCTTCAATCCATAGTAGATGACATGTACGATGATTTCGTTCAGGTTATCGTTGACGGCCGGGATATAAACGAAGAAGAAGTACGCGAAATCGGAGACGGGCGTATTTATACCGGAGAACAGCGGGATCTTAATCTTATTGATGAACTTGGCACGATGGATGATACGATAGCGTTTATGGAAGAAGAACAAGATCTGGAAGGAGCCCGCGTTGTACAGTATGGAGCTGGATTTTCCGTTAATTCATTTGTGGAGCCGGAGCGAGAAGCCTGTTTGTTCAAGATGCGGAACTGCTTGGTATAAAAGAACTTCTGACCACATCTAATTCTCCACGGCTATGTATTATACACGGACTAGAGAGGAGGGGTGACAGTGGCTGATGATAAGAAACACGAGGATGAAACTCGGGAACCGGACCAGTTTAAAAGAGAACGGATCACATCCGGCAGAAAACACAGAAAGGCATAACGATACAGCCGGCGTTGAAGCAGAACATTCGTCAAAAGACACAGCTTCTTCCAATCCGCAGAAGGAATTAAACCACTGCAGCGCTACGCTGGTTTTTGGATGAGATTCTGGGCCTATTCTGCAGATCTGCTGATCGTTTTTGCGGTAAATGGTATTCTGCTCAGCCCGCTTGCGTTTTTTAACGCGGGATCTGTTTCACTTTTGGAATTCTTTACGATTCAGGGCCTGTTAAGCGGGCTCGTTATGTACTTGTATTTTTTGATTATGACAAAAAATAACCGGGCAGACGCTTGGAAAAATGATTTTCGGACTCAAAGTAGTGCGAAAAGACATGCTGCCTCTCCGCTGGAGTGACTTATTTTTCAGGAAGTAGTCGGCCGTCTGATTCACCGGCTGCTCGTGTTACCAATGTTTTGTATCTGGTTGTGGCTTTTACAGATGAAAAGCAGGGAATTCATGATATTTTCTCTGATACGAGAGTAATTCACGCTGAAAAGTAAGAGCGTTCGTTTATTCATTTGGGATAACAGGGTATAGTACTAATTAGACTAACTTACAGGAGGAATTTCCATGGCCAACGTTACATTTAAAGGAACCCGGTTACGCTTCGAGGTGCAGAGGTGAATGAAGGCGATCTTGCCCGGATTTCAGCGTTCTTGCAAATGATTTATCCGAAGTGAAAATGTCCGATTTCGAAGGGAAAGTGCGTTTAATCAGCGTCGTACCTTCTATTGATACAGGCACATGCGACAAGCAGACCAGACGGTTTAATGAAGAAGCGGCTGAGCTTGATAATGTGCAGATATTAACGATCAGCAACGATCTTCCATTTGCGCAGAAGCGCTGGTGTGCGGCAGCGGAATAGATAATATACAAGTAGTATCTGATCATCGTGATTTATCTTTTGGTGAAAGCTACGGCGTTGTAATCGATGAGATGCGCCTGCTGGCACGCTCCGTATTCGTTATAGACAGCGAAGGAGTAGTTGCTTATAAGCAGATTGTACCGGAAGTATCCGAACATCCTGATTATGAAGCAGCACTGAAGCATGCTAAAAGCCTGATTTAATAAGAATTGATCATAAAGAAGCCTCTACAATGTTGTAGAGGCTTTTATGATGCGGGGATTACATCATTTTTAAAACAGCCGGCGGCTTCCATGGTGGAGGATCGACTAAAGGTCTGATATACTATCACACGTTGTGAAGCAAGGGTACAGGCATGAATTATGGGAGGAAAGAAAATGGCAGAACAAACGAATACAGAAGCGTTATATGAATGGATCGATCAAATGACCGGGGCGGTGCAGCAAGCCTGGGCTTAACTTACTTGGAAGCGCTGGCGGAAGCCGGAGAAAATCTTCTTCAGCAGGAGGTTGTTCAGTCGCTTCCCGACGAACAGAAAAAGGAGCTCCAGAAAAAGCTTGAAGCTGGCCTTCCGCCTGAAATGAAACGTGAAGAGATAAGAAAAGCCTTCCAGCTGGCCGTTATAAAGGGAATGAAAGAAAATGTGCAGCCGCATCATGCGATGACGCCGGACGCGGTAGCTATGTTTATGGGTTATCTGGCAGAAAACTGACAGCTAAAAAAGAAATTAAAGCTGTAATGGATCCTGCTGTAGGAACAGCCAACCTGCTTACGGCAGTGTTAAATCAGCTGAATAAAGAGGTTGTGGCATACGGGGCAGAGGTAGACGAAACTCTGCTGAATATTGCCTACGTTCTTTCCAATCTGCAGGAACATACCGTAGAATTGTTTCATCAAGACAGCATTGAAAAGCTACCGGAGATTCCGGCAGATCTAGTTGTTACCGACCTTCCTGTAGGATATTATCCTAAACAGGAAGCAGCAGCGCAGTATGAATTAAATGTAACAGGCGGCCAGCCTTACGTGCATCATCTTATGATAGAAAGCACGTTAAAGGAATTAAAAGAAAATGGAGTCATGCTCCTGCTTGTGCCAAACTTTATTTTTGAGAGCGATCAGTCAGAGGATCTGCAGCGTGTCATTAAAAAGTATGCATTTACTCTGGGGCTGCTGCAGCTGCCGGGTTCTATGTTTAAAGATCAGCAGTTTGCCAAAAGTATTTGGATTATACAAAAAAGAGGTCCGAATGTCAGACAGCCCGGACAGGCACTGCTTGCAGAAATGCCGTCATTTTCAAACCGCGAAGCAATGATAGAAATGATGAAAAGTATTGACAACTGGTTTAAAGAAGAAGGATTTTCTTAATGCACTGCGGTAGGAACCGCTTACAAATATAAGCTTGAATGCCCTGATGCAATAGGGTTTTCTTGCTTTTTATCTGTTGAAATGTTTTAAATAGAAAAGGTTTGAAAGAAAGTAGAAAAAGGGGCGCTTTACATGCCGAAAATTATGGCTATCAATGCTGGGAGTTCATCGTTGAAATTCCAGCTCCTTCATATGCCGGAAGAAAAAATTATTGCAAAAGGTTTAGTAGAACGAATTGGAATGGATGGTACAGTGATGGCGATTGAATTTGATGGGGAAGAACACACTGTTCATCCTGCTATCAATGATCATGCTGACGCTGTAAGAGAAATGCTTGCGTTTTTGACTGAAAAAGAAATTATTCAGTCACTCGATGATATTAATGGAATCGGTCACCGGGTCGTCCATGGAGGCGAGAAGTTCTCCGCTTCCGCTTTAATGACGATGACATGATAGCGGAAATTGAAAAGCTCAGTGAACTGGCTCCTCTTCATAATCCGGCGAATATTATGGGAATTAAGGCATTTAAACAGGTGCTTCCAAATGTTCCTTCTGTGGCAGTATTTGACACGGCTTTTCATCAAACGATGAAAAAGGATAAGTATTTATACAGTATTCCTTATGAGTATTATGAAAAATACGGTATCCGTAAATACGGTTTTCATGGCACATCCCATCAGTATGTAGGAGAAAGAGCTGCAGCGATGCTTGGCAAAGACCAAAAAGATGTCAAAATTATTTCCTGCCATATTGGAAATGGTGCGAGTATTGCTGCGATAGACGGAGGAAAGTCCGTGGATACATCGATGGGCTTTACCCCGCTGGCAGGCGTAACCATGGGGACCCGGTCTGGAAACCTGGATCCTGCTCTTATTCCTTATATCATGGAAAAAGCAGGCAAAAGTGCAGAAGAAGTTATTCACGTATTGAACAAAGAGAGCGGCATGCTTGGATTGAGCGGGTTCTCAAGCGATCTTCGTGATATCGATGAAGCAGCCAAGGTGGAAACGAACGCGCCGAGACAGCAATGAACGTATTTGCTTCACGTATCCATAAATATATCGGTGCGTATGCTGCAAGCATGAACGGAGTAGATGCTGTTGTCTTTACGGCGGGTGTCGGCGAAAACAGCATCACCGTAAGAGAAAAAGTAAGCAGAGGGCTTGGCTTCATGGGTGTTCATTTTGATGAAGAACGAAACCAGACACGGGGAAAAGAAGCAGAAATCAGCGCAGAAAATTCTCCTGTTAAAATCTTCGTTATTCCAACCAATGAAGAAGTAATGATCGCACGGGACGCTCTGGCGTTCAGCGGGCAGCAGTAGAATATAAATATAAACCGGCACTTTTACTGGCAGTCACTTCTGTCAATAAAGGTGTCGGTTTTTTTTCAGGAAAGCAGGAAATACATCCAGCGGAGAGAAAGGTATATAGACACCAAATAAGGAGTGATTGTATTGATCTGCCGTCAAGATTTAATTCTGTCTCCGGAACAGTTAGCTGCAAGGTGTGATCCGGATAGTTTCTCTTTCGAAACAACAAAGGAACTAAAAAAAACACCTATTGAACTAATTGGACAGGGGCAGGCCCAGGAGGCTATGGAATTTGGCCTGCAGATGAAGCATGACGGCCATCACATTTTTTTAGCCGGCCCGGGCGGTACTGGAAGAACAACATTTGCCCGGTTAAAAACAGAGCAGGCCGCAGTAAAGCAGGCCGCTCCTGCTGATATTGTTTATATACATAATTTTGATTTTCCAAGTGCTCCGGCTTTTATAGAGTTTCCGGCAGGGGAAGGGAATCTGTTTGCCGCTCATATAGAAGAGATGATGAATGAAATTAAGGAAGAAATTAACAAAGCACTGACTGGCGACAGCTTTGAACAGCAGAAAATGAATATGGCGCAGATACAGGAAAACGAACTTCACGATAAATGGCAGGAATTAGAAAAAAGGGCTCTGGATCAGCAGTTCACATTGGATAAAAAGCAGCAGGGGTAGTAGCTGTACCGCTTACTAAAGAAGGAGTACCTCATTCTGAGGAGTCTTTTCAGGAACTGGACGAATCCACAAAACAGAAAATAATGGAGAAAAGCAAAATTCTTACGAAAGATGTGAATGCTACGTTAAGACAGCAGCAGATCATGCGCCGATCCATTAAAAAGAAGTGGCAGGATGCAGAAGAACTGATGGTCGGACGCGCCGTCTACGGGCCTATTGAAGAAATGATAGAGGCTTATACTGGTGTACCGAAAGCTGTTTCGTATATAGAAAATATCCGAAGTGAAATAATAAAAAAATGGAAGACATTGTTTCATGAAAAAGATGAAAAAACAGCGGGAACATACCGATTATTTTTTCCGTCAATGTCCTGGTCAGCCATAAAAAAGAACAGGGCGCTCCTGTGATTTATGAAACGTACCCTTCCTATGCCAACCTGTTTGGAAAAGTGGATCAGAAACCAGTGCTGCCGAGTTTGGAGACAGACTTCAGCATGCTCACAGGCGGAGCCCTTCATAGAGCAAATGGAGGCTTTCTTATTTTGGAAGCGGCTGAGCTGTTGTCCCATCCATACAGCTGGCAGGCTTTAAAGCAGATGCTGCGGTCCGGGCTGTTGAGGATGGAAGCTCTGGCTGATGAAGCGGCTGGTGTTTCCCGAAGTCTTCTAAAGCCGGAACCGCTGCCGGTTAATATGAAAGTCGTTTTAATCGGTACGGCTTCCTTGTTTGATTATCTTTTTCAGACGGATGAAGTATTCCGAAAGCTGTTCCGCGTCAAGGTTGAGTTTGAAACAAGTATGGATCGTACGTTCAGGCATATAGAGGAATATGCGGCTTTTATTGCCTATATCTGCCGCCGGAATCAGCTTCTGCATGTGCATAAACAGGCGCTGGCTAAAATCATCGACTACAGCACCCGCCTTGTTAATGACAAAAGAAAGCTGTCGGCACGCTTTCATCTCATCGCAGAGTTATTAATGGAGGCGGATTACTGGGCGCGTAAAGATGAAGCGGCTTTCATTAAGGCGGAGCATATAAAGCGTGCCCGGAATGAAAAACAAAGCAGAACCAATCAAATGGAAAAATTAATGCAGGACGCGATTGATGAAGGTACGATTATGATATCCACAGAGGGGGAAGCTGTTGGCCAGATTAATGCCCTTGTTGTTTCCAAAAAAGGAGAGCTGTCATTTGGGCTTCCTACAAGAGTTTCCGCCAGAACGTACGTCGGCCGAAATGGAATCGTTAATATAGACCGGGAATCTTTTTTAACTGGACCGATCCATACGAAAGGGCTGCACATTCTTTCCGGTTATCTGCAGGCAGAATTTGCCCAGGATGATCCACTGCCTTTGGCGGCAAGCATTACTTTTGAACAATCGTATAACATGGTGGATGGAGATAGTGCATCAAGTACGGAACTCTATGCTCTTCTGTCTTCTCTGGCACAAATCCCGCTCAGACAGGACATTGCGGTTACCGGCTCTGTTAACCAGTTTGGGGACGTGCAGCCAATCGGAGGCGTCAATGAAAAAATCGAAGGGTTTTACGCCGTATGTAAACGAAGAGGATTAAGCGGTACACATGGGGTGATAATCCCAAAGCTCAACAGCAGAAACCTGATGCTGCGTAATGAAATAATTGAAGCTGTAGAGAAAGGACTTTTTCATATTTGGGCTGTATCTTCTATAAAAGAAGGAATGGAAATTTTAACCGGTGTTCCCGGGGGAGAAAGAACGGCAGATGGATTGTATGAAAAGCAAAGTGTATACGGCATGGTGCAGCAGCGTATTACCGCAATGGTGAATAAAATGAAGAAAATAGATAGAAAACAGTAAAAAGATGATTTATATTAGCTTTTTATAACATATAATGCAGTTTTTATGCATGATGGTTTATAAAGCAAAAAGATAAATGAATAAATAATCGGCAGAAACCCTCTGTTTATAAAGAAAACATATGAATTTTTAACAAACGCTGCAGATTCAAATATAAATTTTTATGCTTTTTTATGAATAAGTGTTGCAAAAGCTAATAGAAGTTGTTAAAGTAATAAATAGCAAAGGACGCCGCTGAGAGCGTGCCAAAGTAAGAGGATAAAACCTCTTATATTTTTTGCAGGTGAATGTATAAAAATAATAAAGTCAGTATGAATATTCAATCACACATGGATAAGAGTTATATAAATGGAGGGAAAGAGAATGGCAAAGAAAAAAGTAGTATTAGCATATTCCGGAGGACTTGATACATCGGTGGCAATCCAATGGCTGAAAGATAACGGCTACGACGTTATCGCAGTAGGATTGGACGTAGGAGAAGGGAAAGACCTTCAGTTTGTAAAAGATAAAGCATTGAAAGTCGGCGCAATTGAATCGATAAGCATCGACGCGAAAAAAGAATTTGCAGAGGACTTTGTACTTCCAGCCATGCAGGCACACGCTATGTATGAATTGAAATACCCGCTCGTTTCAGCTTTATCGAGACCGCTTATTTCCAAAAAGCTTGTTGAAATCGCAGAAGAGTACAATGCAGATGCGGTAGCTCACGGTTGTACAGGAAAAGGAAACGACCAGGTGAGATTTGAAGTTTCCATTCAGGCACTGAACCCTAACCTGGAAGTTATTGCTCCAGTGAGAGACTGGGGATGGTCAAGAGACGAAGAAATTGACTATGCCAAGCAGCACAATATTCCAGTTCCTGTAGATCTCGACAATCCTTATTCTGTAGACCAGAACTTATGGGGAAGAAGCAATGAGTGCGGTATTCTAGAAGATCCATGGGCTACACCGCCGGAAGGTGCTTACGATTTAACCACACCGCTTGAAAAAACGCCGGACGAAGCGGATGTTATTGAAATTGAATTCAAACAGGGCAAGCCTGTCGCTATCGATGGTAAAGCGTATGAACTTGATGAGCTCATTCTTCACCTGAACGACGTAGCAGGCAAGCACGGCGTCGGCAGAATTGACCACGTGGAAAACAGAATGGTCGGCATTAAGTCCAGAGAAATTTACGAATGCCCTGGTGCTACTACGCTTTTGACTGCTCATAAAGAACTTGAAGATATTACACTTCCTAAAGAAGTAGCGCACTTCAAGCCGGTTATAGAAAAGAAATTTGCCGAGCTTATTTATGAAGGTCTCTGGTTCTCCCAGCTTAGATCAGCTCTTCTCGCTTTCCTTGAAGAAACGCAGACAAGCGTTACCGGACTGGTAAGAGTTAAGCTGTTTAAAGGACATGCTATTGTAGAAGGAAGAAAATCCGACTTGTCCCTTTATAACGAAAATCTTGCCACCTATTCTACGGGTGATGAATTTGACCACAGTGCAGCAGTTGGATTTATCAGCCTATGGGGTCTTCCAACAAAAGTTCACAGCCAGGTTAATAAAAACGGTGTGAAGGGTGTTAATGTATGACAAAGCTTTGGAGCGGAAGATTTACGAAAACAGCAGAAGAATGGGTGGATGCCTTTGGGGCATCCATCTCTTTTGATAAAGAGCTGGTAGAAGAAGATATCGAAGGAAGCCTGGCTCACGTGGAGATGCTGAACAAAACCAGTATTCTCACAGATGAAGAAACCGAGACGATAAAAAAAGGTCTTCACACTGTAAGAGAAAAGGCGAGAGCCGGTGAGCTGGAGTATAGTGTCCAAAATGAAGACATTCATTTGAACATTGAGAAATTCCTAACCGATGAAATCGGTCCGCTCGGCGGTAAGCTTCATACGGGCCGGAGCCGGAACGACCAGGTGGCAACCGACATGCACCTGTATTTAAACAAGCAGACAAAGGAAATCATAAAAAGTTTAAAAAATATGCAGACGGCGCTTGTAACCCAGGCGGAGGCGCACGTAGAAACGATTATTCCCGGCTACACCCATTTGCAAAGGGCCCAGCCGATATCTTTTGCCCATCATCTGATGGCATATTTCTGGATGCTTCAGCGTGATGTTGATCGTTTTGAGGACAGCTTAAAGCGTGTGAATCTATCACCGCTTGGAGCCGGGGCGCTGGCGGGAACGACGTTTCCTATCGACCGCCACTATTCAGCGGAGCTGCTCGGGTTTGACGGAATTTACGAAAACAGCCTTGATGCCGTAAGTGACCGGGATTTTATTATTGAGTTTATGAGTGCATCAGCAATGAGCATTATGCATCTATCCAGACTCGCAGAAGAGATGATTCTCTGGTCCAGCCAGGAATTCCGCTTTATTGAGCTGGATGACGCATTTGCTACCGGCAGCAGTATTATGCCGCAAAAGAAAAATCCGGATATGGCGGAGTTAATCAGAGGGAAAACGGGCAGAGTCTACGGAAATTTATTTTCTATGCTTACCCTCTTAAAAGGCCTTCCGCTTGCGTACAATAAAGACATGCAGGAAGACAAAGAAGGCATGTTTGATACGGTACGCACGATAAAAGGGTCATTAAACATTTTTACCGGCATGATTGAATCGATGACGGTCAATACAGAAGTGATGAATAAAGAAACCCACTCCGATTTTTCCAATGCTACAGAGCTGGCTGATTACCTGGCGACCAAAGGAATGCCGTTCCGGGAAGCTCATGAAGTAGTTGGAAAACTGGTGCTGACCTGCATTCAACAGAATATTTTTCTGTTGGACCTGTCCCTGGAAGAGTATAAAGCAGCCAGCTCTCTATTTGAAGACGATATTTATGAAGTGTTAAAGCCTTCTACAGTAGTATCAAGAAGAAACAGCGCAGGTGGAACAGGATTTGATCAGGTTCGCCATGCGATTGGTCTTGCCAAAGGAAAACTGGCAGAATAATAAACTCTAAAAAAGCCTTCACCATTCAAAATGGTGAGGGCTTTTTGTGTCTTCAACACAGGTTTCATATGATGTTCAGGCCGCTGTTACGAAGGGGGCTCGTCAGGATGAGTCGCTGTACGGACGATAAGAACATCGCACTTCGCCTGTCTGGCAATAGCCTCTGATACACTCCCTATAAATATACGTTCTACAGCGTTCAGGCCTGTGGCTCCTGTAATAATTAAGTCCGTTTTTGTTTTTCGGGCAATATCTTTTGGTATTTTTACTTTTGGGGAACCAAAATCAAGCACCGTTGTTACATCAGTTAATCCTGCGTCCTTTGCTTCTGCTGCATATTTGTCCAAAAGGTCCTGGCCGTATCCTTCTGCCCGGGCAACGACTGCCCTGTCATAATGCTCGACCGTAGCGAAAGTACGGGTGTCAATAATATGAGCAATAGTTAACGCTGCCTTGTATTCGTCCGCAAGCTCCATCGCCTTTTTGAACGCTGTTTTTGCCTCCTGCGAACCGTCTACGGCTACTAGTATATGCTGATATTTGCCCATGGTTATCCTCCTTTTGAAGAGTGTACGACAGTAGATACCTTTAGTATATCATAAGGATGAAAGCGCTGAACATGAGCACAATATTTTTACGGAAGCCTGAAAGCATAGTATGATGATAAAGGATATTGAATATGAAAGTATACATAGAAAGATCGTGTTACGAGGAGGACTAATCATGCGCCATGCACTAGTTACAGCAGGATCAAAAGGACTGGGACGGAAAGTAACAGACATGCTGCTGGAAAAAGGCTACTCTGTTACCATCAGCTATAGAAATGACAAAAAAGCGGTGGAGAAATTAAAGGCAGACTGGGCCGGGGCAGAGGAGCGTCTGCAGTGTATAAATGCAGATATTACAAAACCTGCAGACATTAAACAGCTGGTTCAGGAAACGAAAGAACGTTTCGGCAGGATTGATCTGCTGATTAATAATGCGGGACCGTATATTTTTGAACCAAAAAAACTGATGGATTATGAGCCGGCGGAATGGCATGAAATGATAGAAGGAAATCTAAGTTCGATGTTTTATCTTCTAAAAGAAACAGTGCCGATTATGAGAGAACAGCATTATGGCAGAGTAATAGCCTATGGATTTCAGGGAGCCGGACAGGCCCCCGCGTGGCCCTATCGTTCCGCCTACGCGGCCGCTAAATCCGGTCTTTCCTCTCTTGTGAAAACAACAGCGGTGGAAGAGGCGGAAAACGGAATAACGATAAATATGGTGTGCCCGGGAGTCATTACATCAGATTATAAAGAAGCCGGCATAGAAGATGCCAGACTGGTAAAGGACAGCAGTATTCCGGTGGGGCGTCCGAGTACCGGCGGGGATATAGCCCGGACGATTTTATTTTTATGTGAGGAAGATTCCGATATGATTACCGGTACGGTGATGGAAGTGACCGGCGGGGTGGACGTATTACATAAGCGCAGGTAACTTTTGTTTAAAATCCGTAGAAGAAAGGTATACAAAAGGGAGAAATAAATCGAGACAGAACAAAAGGAGTGTTGACGTTGAAAGTAACCTACCATGGACATTCAGTAGTGAAAATTCAAACGAACGGCAAAACCATTTTAATTGATCCTTTTATTACGGGAAACGGCTTAACAGACCTTGAGGCAGAGAAAGTGGAAGCAGATGTGATTCTGCTGACACATGGTCATAATGATCATCTCGGCGATACAGAAGATATTGCAAGAAGAAGTGATGCGCTGATCGTAGCGCCGTTTGAGCTGGCTACTTATTTAGGCTGGAAAGGTCTTAACACCCACCCTATGCATATTGGCGGAGCCTATACGTTTGATTTTGGAAAAGTGAAATTCACCCAGGCGTTTCATGGTTCCTCCTTTATGGACGAAGAAACGCAGACCATTACGTATATGGGAATGCCGGCCGGAATCCTTTTTGAAGCTGAAGGAAAAACCATTTATCATATGGGAGATACCGGGCTGTTTTCCGATATGAAAATGATAGGCGAACGCAATAACATTGATCTGCTGTTTGTACCAATCGGCGATAATTTTACGATGGGACCGGAAGATGCAAAACAGGCAGTAGAGTGGATAGGACCGAAATTCACGGTACCGATTCATTACAACACGATGCCGCCGATTAAGCAGGATCCGGAAGCTTTTGTTTCTTCCATTTCCCCGGCTGATGGAGCTGCATGGAGTGCCGGCGAAGGCACCGACTTATAAAAACTGTAATAGGATGAAGCTGTTTTCCGGAGACGGAAAGCAGCTTTTTTTAGTTACCTGAATAGAACAGGTTTTCCAAAGCTTCGTTTTCAAGGGGCAGCTGTATTAATAATGAATGGGTGAAAAGCCGGCTGTTTTATACAGCGAACAGAAGAAACACCTGACAGAAAGAGGTTAGTTGAATTGTATATAACAGAAACGTATAATAAGAGTAATACAGTTTGAAACGATAGAGAAAAAAGGTATAGAGGTTTGGGAAAAGAGGAGGCTTGAACATGACAACAAAGCATGAACAAATTCTCCACCATATTACGGATCTGGATGTGGGGGAGAAAATATCGGTGCGGCGGATAGCGAAAACGCTGGAGGTAAGTGAAGTACCGCTTACCGGGCCATTAAAGAAGCAGAAAATCAAGGGCTTGTCAGCACAATCGAGCGGGTTGGGACCATACGTATTGAAAAGAAGCAAAAAGAAAACATAGAAAAACTCACTTACGCAGAAGTGGTCAATATTGTAGACGGCCAGGTACTGGGTGGACGTAATGGACTCCATAAAACGCTGAATCGATTTGTAATCGGCGCGATGAAGCTGGAAGCGATGATGCGGTACGTAGAAGCCGGGAATCTGCTGATTGTTGGAAACCGCTATCAGGTGCATAAGCTGGCCCTGGAGGCAGGAGCCGCTGTGTTGATTACGGGCGGATTTGATACAAATGAAAATGTTATCACACTTGCCGATGAACTGGGACTTCCGGTCATTACGACAAGCTACGATACCTTTACGGTTGCAACGATGATTAACCGGGCCATTTATGATCAGTTAATTAAAAAAGAAATTGCGATCGTGGATGATATTCTCATTCCTCTTCAGGATACGTATTACATGACGACGGACAATACGGTTGATAAATGGCATGAAATGAACGGACGTACCGGCCACAGCCGTTATCCGGTAATCAGTGAAGATATGAAAGTGCAGGGAATGGTAGCAGCCAAGGATGTGCTCGGAGCGCAGATGACAACTCCAATCGAAAAAGTAATGACTAAATCTCCGATTACCGTAAATGAGCGGACAAGTATCGCTTCTGTCGCCCATGTCATGGTATGGGAAGGGATTGAACTTCTCCCTGTTATTGATGATCACCGTCACCTCCTTGGCGTGATCAGCCGTCAGGATGTGCTAAAAGCGCTGCAGATGGTACAGAGACAGCCGCACGTAGGAGAAACGATTGAAGACCTCGTTACAAGTGTTTTCATGAAACGGAACCGGGTTCGGAATATGTGTATAAGTGTGAGCTGAGTCCGCAGATGACCAATCACCTTGGAATGATCTCTTATGGCGTCCTGACCACTCTTGTAACGGAAACAGGAAGCCGTCTGCTGAAGCAGTACAAACGCGGCGACATTTCTGTAGAGAATATTACAATCTATTTTATTAAGCCTGTACAAATTGAAAGTACAATTGATTTAAAAGGGAAAATGCTCGATGTAGGAAGAAAAAATGGGAAAATTGATGTAGAGCTCTACCATAAGGGTGCTATTGTTGGAAAAGCATTAATGATGGCACAGCTGCTCGATCGATAAGTGCAGCGGGACAGACAGAGCCATTTTTAGAACATCTAAAAAAACAGGCAGCCGGTTTCTGTAAGAACGGCAGCCTGTAAATGTCAGTATACTAAATAATTAAGAAGGTTCCCGTTGATTACGCTCCTGCTCTACTTCTTTAGCAGCATAAGGCTTGTATAATTTATAAGCCCGCATGCCAAGCAGAATATTTGCCGCTCCAAGAAGGGTAAATATGCTTCCAATAATAATATCCACAAGGCCGCGGTTCGTAAACAACAGCAGCAGTCCTACTGAAGCAAGAGCTGTGCCGAGGCTGATATTTGCTTTAGTCTGCGTCCACCTTTTCAGGCCGGGAGAAGAGGCACGGAACGCTTTTACTTTTTGAAAAAGGTAAAATGCCGCAGAAACGACAATCAGAATAATAAAAAACTGGGACAAGTAAATCTCTCCTTTCTTAGCAGCTTCATTGTACCTTTTTATAAAGACCGTCCGCAATACTCACTACAGAACATCAGAAAAGGAGAATTAGTATGAGCAGTATAATGCAGCAAATATATGAATCGGTACAAAGCTATGACAACATTGTTATTTTAAGGCATGAAAAGCCGGATCCGGATGCGCTTGGTTCACAGGGAGGTCTTGCCGCTTTAATCAAACATAATGAACCGGCAAAGCATGTAGTCATGCAGGGGAGGACGAGCCGGGCCTCTCTTTTCTAGTGTCTATGAGTGAAGAAAAAGCAGCACTGCCTGAAGAGTCCCTGTATATTATCTGTGATACAGCAAATAGAGAACGAATTGATGGAACCGGATGGGATAAAGCCGGACAGATGGCTAAAATTGACCACCATCCCGAAGTAGACGTATATGGAGAGCCTTCCTGGGTGGATACCAAATCAAGCTCGACGTGCGAAATGATGATGTATTTTGCACTGTGGCTCAAAGAAGAAAAAGCCTGGGAAATTCCAGCGGAAGCCGCCCGGCTTTTCTACGCAGGTATTATCGGAGATACGGGGCGCTTCCAGCATTCCAACACGACTCCAAAAACGCTGCAGATGGCTGCGGAAGCATTGAAGTATCCAATTGACCCGGCTTCCCTTTTTGCCGGCTTCTACAGCAGTGAAGAAACGCTCGTCCGTCTTAAAGGAAAAGTGTTGTCTGATTTTGAACTATCTGCGAACGGTGTAGGAGTAATGTATCTAACGCAGTCTCTTCTCAAGGAATATAACGTAACCATAAACGGTTCCTCTGCACTGATGAATGTGTTCGCTGATGTGGAAGGTATAAAAGCGTGGGTTTTCTTCGTAGAAAATGAAGATGGCAGCTATCGGGTAAGGCTCCGTTCTAAAAAAATAGTTATCAATGAATTAGCCGCTCGTCATAACGGGGGCGGACATCCTAATGCTTCCGGGGCAAAAGCAGAGGACCTGGCAGAAACAAAAGCAATCATAGAAGAATTAAACAGTCTCTGTCAGGAGCAGCAGGCTTAATCCTTTGAAATGAAACATTTTTTACTCACGGGCCGCCTTTTATAAGGCGGCTTTGTGCCATGTGGATTTCTTGTTTTTGAAAAAAAAGCGGGGCATACTAAAGAAAGAACAGTGATCAGGAAAGGAGGGTAACGATGAAGGAAGTAAGGCTTCATATACATAGCGAATACAGTCTGTTGTACAGTACGGCCCGTATAAACAAACTGGTTGAAACGGCCGGACACCATCGTATAGAAGCTCTGGGTCTTACAGACACCAATACAATGTTTGGAGCGGTGCCATTTTATAATGCCTGCGTGGAAGCAGGGATCAAGCCTATTATTGGAATAGAGCTCACGCTCAAAGGGGTGCATCAGGACGCATTCTGCCTTTCTCTATACGCCGAAAATGACAAAGGATATCAGGAATTGATGCGTTTGTCTTCGGAAAGCCAGCGCAGGTTCTTGTCCCTGGATGATCTAGCGGGAAGAACAGATCATTTATTTGCTGTTCTTCCATGGGAAGAAAGTGAAGCGGCATACTGGATCCGGCTTAAAGAAAAAGGCTGGGTGAAAGATACGCTGGAAAAATACAAAGATACAGTAGCAGCGGGAAGGCTTTATTTAGAGTGGCCGGAAGAAGAAGGCACAGCCGGCCTGGAAGAATGGAAAGAAGCCGCCCGTGCCTTTGATCTGCCGGTTGTTGCAGGAAACAATGTCCGAATGGCGGATCAAAAAGAATACAAAGCATTAATAGCACTCCAGGCTGTGAAACAAGGGATTCCTGTGCGGGAGATGGATCTAAGTGACATTCCGGAACATGCGCTCACGCCTTTCCCCCAGGAGTCGGAAATGCAGCAGGAAGCTGCCGCGAACGCCGTGCGGATTGCTGATGCCTGCGCTGTAACCCTCCATCCATCAACGCCCTCACTGCCCTCTTTTCCTCTTCAATATAAAAATAATTCAGTAGAAGAATTAAATTATTTATGCCGGGAAGGGCTGAAAAAAAGGTTCAGCTCCCCTTCCGCTCAAGCGGAAGAAAGACTGACCTATGAATTAACTATTATAGAAAACACCGGATTTGCCGATTATTTTCTAATCGTGCAGGATTTTATACAATTTGCCCGGGCTGCAGGTATTGCTGTAGGGCCGGGAAGAGGATCTGCGGCAGGATCCCTTGCCGCCTATGTGCTGGAAATAACAGATGTGGATCCCCTGAAGCATGAACTTTTGTTTGAACGTTTTTTAAATCCGGACCGGATCAGTTTTCCGGACATTGATATCGATTTTCAAGATGACCGGCGCGATGAAGTGATTCGATATACGGCGGAAAAATACGGTGTTTCCCACGTAGCGCAGATCGGCACTTTTGGAACGTTTGGAGCGAGAGCAGCGATCCGTGATATCGGAAGAATACTGGAAACGCCGCAGGCGCTGATTGAAAAACTGGCCGGCTACATCCCCGCCCAGCCGGGCCGCCAGACAACTATAGCGGAAACGATTCAGGATAACGCAGACATGAAAGCATTTATTACACGGGAAAAAGCGGCTGCAGCTGTGATGAAGCTGGCTGCGCAGATAGAAGGAATGCCAAGGCATACTTCAGTGCATGCCGCCGGTGTTATTGTCAGCAGACACGAATTAACAGATCACGTTCCGCTGCTTTACAAAGAGGGCAATGTGCCGGTAACACAATATCCTATGGGAGTACTCGAAGCACAGGGATTGACGAAAATCGATTTTCTTGGTCTGAGGAATTTATCGATGCTGCAGCGTATGGAAGAATTGATAAAACGAAAAGATCATCAGTTTTCGCTTCGGAACCTGTCTCTTGATAACGATGCGGCTTTTGCCCTGCTGGCTCAAGGAAACACGGATGGGGTCTTTCAGCTGGAGTCCGACGGAATGAAAAAAGCCCTTCAGCAGATCCGCCCGGATCGATTTGAGGATATTACAGCGGTAAACGCATTGTACCGGCCGGGTCCAATGGAGTTTATTCCTAATTATGCAGCACGTAAACATGGAAAAGAACAAACGGAGTTTCCCCATCCGGATCTGGAGCCGATTCTTCGCGACACCTATGGGGTTATCGTTTATCAGGAACAAATTATGCAGATAGCTGCACTGATGGCCGGATATTCGTACGGTCAGGCTGATCTTCTCAGACGGGCGGTCAGCAAGAAAAAAAGAGAAGTGCTGGAAAAAGAGAGGGAAGCGTTTATTAGCGGAGCGGTGCAGAAGGGGTACAGTTCGGATACGGCTTCGAAAGTGTATGATACGATTGTCCGTTTTGCCGATTACGGCTTTAATAAAAGCCATGCTGTTGCATACAGCGTCATCTCTTATCAGCTGGCTTATTAAAAGCCAACGAGCCGGCCGTTTTTTATACCGTCCTGCTGGCTCTGCACGTGCACAATAAAAGCAAACTCGGTCAGTACAAAAGGGAAGCGGAAAAGAGCGGCATCGCGTTTCTGCCTCCCTCTATTAACAGAAGTTATTCTACGTTCAAACTGGAAAAAGAACAGATTCTGTTTGGATTTAACATGATCAGGCAGGTTGGAAACAAAGCAGTGTATTCGCTTATGGAAGAACGGAAAAAGGGCCGTTTAAAGACTTAATTGACTTCTGTATCCGTGTTAACATAAAAGAATTTGGACGAAGCGGCCTGGAAATGCTCATTAAATCCGGAGCCTGTGATGAGTGGGGTAAAAAATCGAACGGTGCTGCTTGCCTCTATTGACCGTGCTCTGGAGTTTGCCGGGTTTCAAAGAGAGCTGGGAGGTCTTATCGATTCCGGAGACGAGGATTTCCGTTATGTGGAGGCCGAACCATATACCGCCAAGGAAGCCTACGAAGCAGAAAAAGAGGCAACCGGCCTTTACTTAAGCGGGCATCCTCTGGATGAATACAGCCATTTTCTGCCTTCCTATCAACCGGCAGAATTGGGAAATATTAAAGAAGGCCTGAAAAAAATATGGGTCGCGGGTATTGAAGAAGAATGCAGGGAAATCCGGACAAAAAGGGAGAAAAAATGGCATTCTTACGATAACGGACGGAGATGCTTCGGCCGAAGTAGTAATATTTCATTTGTCTACCGGAAAGTCAGCCGTTGATCGAACAGAGAGTACCGATGCTCATTCAGGGAAGAACAGAAGCAAAAGGGCGCAGTCTCCAGATTATTGCAGAAGCTGTCCTGAGTCTGCCGGAACTCCATGCTCAAAGCCGGTCTATGCTCTGGTTAAAAGTAGACGGACATCTGGAAAAACAAGGCGTGATAAAACAGGTGAAAAAAGTAGTGAACCAGTATCCTGGTCCTGTGGCTGTGAACGTTTTTTATGAACGTACAAGAGAGACGGTACAGCTGGGCAGTCATTTGAAAGCATCGCCAAACCTCCATTTTATGAAAGAAATGGAAAATATATTCCGAAAGAATTTATTGTTTTTAAGCCCTCGGAATGATGAACTAGTTTGTTTGATCTGTTATAATTAAAGAAGTTTTGCAAGTTATCGAAAAACTTGCCCTAAAGAGTAAACGCAGTTATATAAAAGGAGAGTGGATTACGTGCCAACGACAAGAGAAGAAGCCCTTCATATTCATCGAGCAAATCAGGGGAAGCTTGAATCAGGAATTAAAGTACCCGTCCGCAATTCCAGAGATTTAAGTTTAGCGTATTCGCCGGGTGTGCTGAACCGTGTAAAGCTATCTTTGAAGATAAGCAGAAAGTATTTGAATATACAATGAAGGGAAACATGGTTGCTGTTGTGACAGATGGTACTGCGTGTTAGGCCTTGGAAACATCGGTCCGAAGCTTCTCTCCCGTAATGGAAGGAAAAGCTGTCCTTTTTAAATCGTTTGCAGGTGTAGATGCATTCCCAATCTGCCTTGATACTACAGATGTAGACAAAATTGTAGAAACCGTTAAGCTGATGTCACCAACTTTCGGCGGCGTTAACTTAGAAGACATAGCGGCTCCTAACTGCTTTATTATAGAAGAACGCTTAAAAAAAGAAACGAACATACCTGTATTTCATGACGATCAGCATGGAACAGCCATCGTTACAGCAGCCGGCCTGATTAACGCGCTGAAGCTTAACGGCAAGCCGATTTCTGAAATCCGCGTTGTGATTAATGGAGCCGGATCTGCCGGTATTGCCATTATCAAGCTTTGCAGCGTCTTGGCGTACGTGACGTTATTCTCTGCGATTCCAAAGGGGCTATTTATGAAGGCCGTTCTTTTGGAATGAATGACGTAAAAAGCAGCGGTTGCTAAAGTAACAAATAAAGATAAGGCTTCAGGAAACTTAAAGATATTATCAAAAATACTGACGTATTTATCGGGTATCCGTAGCAGGCGCATTAACAAAAGAAATGGTACAGACAATGAATGCAGATCCTATTATTTTTGCAATGGCCAACCCGGATCCGGAAATCATGCCTCACGAGGCTAAAGAAGCCGGCGCCCACGTAATTGGAACAGGAAGATCAGACTTTCCAAACCAGATTAATAACGTTCTTGCTTTCCCGGGTATTTTCAGAGGAGCACTTGACGTGAACGCTACGCACATTAACGAAGAAATGAAAAAAGCAGCCGTATATGCCATTGCTGATTTAATTGCAGACAACGATCTTTCGGAAGATTACGTTATTCCGAATCCATTCGACGGAAGAGTTGCCCCTGCAGTGGCAGCAGCGGTAGCTAAAACAGCAATGGAAACAGGAGTAGCCCGTAAAGAAGTGATCCGGAGGAAGTGGCTGAAAAAACACGCCGCCTTTCTATTATCGATAAAGATTAATTTAAAATTTATTCCCATATATAACAGGCTACGTGATAAAATAAGAGAAATGTTTACGGAAAGAAAGCGATCGTTAACGCATATCGGTCGCTTTCTATCCGTTTATTTGTGAATCTGCTTATTTCTGTTTAAAAAAATAGACATTCTTTATAGGAAAGCAAAGAAGGTGTACGCGTGTTAAAAGATTTTTTTAATAAAAAAAGAAGATATGCTACAGTGCCTCCTGAAAGGCAGCAGCCTGCCAGTATGAATGAAGGAGTTATGACAAAATGCCCTTCATGCAAAACCATTGTTTACACGAAAGAACTGCGTAAACATCAAATGGTATGCATGAACTGCCAGCATCATATGCCGATTACTGCTCCGGAGAGAATTGAAGGCCTTTTTGATGAGGGCTCCTTTTCCGAGATAAATACGTATTTGGTTTCTTCAGATCCGCTCGATTTTCCTGACTACATGAAAAAAGTAGAACAGGATAAGAAAAAAACAGATCTGCATGAAGCGGTCGTTACCGGAAAAGGAACAATAGACAGCCATCCTGTCGTAGCAGGCGTTATGGATTCCAGGTTCCGCATGGGAAGCATGGGATCAGTAGTAGGAGAAAAAATAGCACGTGCCATTGAAGAGGCAGTATCTGATGGCGTACCGTTTGTTATGTTTTCTTCTTCAGGCGGGGCGAGAATGCAGGAAGGTGTCCTCAGCTTAATGCAGATGGCAAAAACAAGCGCTGCTTTAAAGAAGCTGGACCGCGAAGGGCT
The DNA here is from genome assembly GCF_023845525.1 of Sinobaca sp. H24. Lineage (NCBI taxonomy): Bacteria > Bacillati > Bacillota > Bacilli > Caryophanales > Sporolactobacillaceae > Sinobaca > Sinobaca sp. H24. The sequence goes on along the minus strand of NZ_JALBWT010000011.1, from coordinate 8,140 downwards.
GTTGTTTATATCTATCATGAACATCCTACTACCGGTGGGGTTTCAGCAAGTTTTGCTTCTCTAGGTGATTATAATTTTGCGGAACCCGGCGCGTTGATCGGATTTGCGGGCCGCCGTATTATTGAACAGACGATCAGGCAGGAGCTGCCGGAAGATTTTCAGACAGCTGAGTTTCTTTTGAAGCACGGCCAGCTTGATGATGTGATATCACGAACGGATATGAGAGAAAAACTGAGCGCCATTCTGGCTATTCATAGAACGTAATATAGAGAAAGGAGGAGGCTGCATGAACCATCTTCCCTTTGAGAAGCCCGTAGTGGAGCTTCGTGAGAAAATTAACGAACTAAAAGAATTTACAAAAGATAAAGAAATAGATATGAGTGGGGAAATAGATAAGCTGGAAAGCCGTCTGGAACAGCTTGAAGACGAAATATATGGTAATTTAAAACCATGGCAGCGTGTTCAGATTGCAAGACACGCAGAGCGGCCGACTTCGCTTGATTATATTAATGAGCTGTGCACAGGGTTTATGGAAATGCATGGTGACCGGCTGTACGGAGATGATGAAGCCATTGTAGGCGGCATTGCATTCTATCACGGGCGCCCGGTAACCGTTATCGGCCACCAGCGGGGCAAAGACACGAAAGAGAATCTGCGCCGGAATTTTGGCATGCCGCATCCGGAAGGATATCGAAAAGCGCTCCGCTTAATGAAGCAGGCGGAGAAATTCAATCGACCAATTATATGCCTGATTGATACAAAAGGCGCTTATCCCGGAAAAGCCGCAGAAGAACGGGGCCAAAGCGAAGCAATTGCCAGAAACCTCCTTGAAATGGCTGGATTCAGCGTTCCAATCGTCAGCATCGTTATCGGTGAAGGCGGAAGCGGCGGAGCTCTTGCTCTGGGAGTAGGCAATCATATTCACATGCTGGAGAATTCTACATACTCTGTTATTTCTCCGGAGGGCGCAGCTGCATTATTATGGAAAGATTCTGCTCATGCAAAAAAAGCAGCGGAAACCATGAAAATTACAGCACCTGACCTCAAAAAAATGGAAATTATTGATGAGGTTATTCCGGAAATCAGGGGAGGCGCCCATCATAATGTAGCAGAGCAGGCGAAGCAGATAGATAAAATATTAAAAGCTTCAATAGATGATCTGAATAAGATGAGCGGGGAAGAACTCATTGAACAGCGCTACGAAAAGTTCAAAAATATCGGGGAATTTGATGATGATAGCGCTATCATTCCTGCAGATAACCCTAGTGCTTTCTGACTTAACAGCAGAAGGCACTTTTCCTTTTGGTCTAAAAAAAGAAAAAGCTACATTTTTCATGAATGAGATGGTAACGTATAATACGATGTGGAAGGGGATAATTTAAAATGAAACGTATCGGAGTATTGACCAGTGGAGGAGACTCTCCCGGCATGAATGCCGCTATTAGAGCGGTAGTAAGAAAGTCTATTTTTCACGGCCTGGAAGTATATGGCGTGAAAAACGGCTATGCCGGCCTGATAAGCGGGAATATTGAACAAATGCAATTAGGTGATGTCGGTGATATTATCCAAAAAGGCGGCACAAAATTATATACAGCAAGATGCGAAGAATTTAAAACTCCGGAAGGACGGGAAACCGCAGTAAAAGAGCTAAATAAAAAAGGGATTGAAGGCCTTGTCGTTATCGGTGGCGATGGTTCCTTCCGGGGTGCACAGAAGCTTACAGAGCTTGGTTATCCTACTATCGGAGTCCCGGGCACGATTGATAATGATATCCCTGGTACTGATTTTACGATTGGATTTGACACGGCTCTTAACACAGTCATTGATGCAATTGATAAAATACGCGATACCGCCACTTCCCATGAGCGTACGTATGTAATCGAAGTAATGGGTAGAAATGCCGGAGATCTTGCTTTATGGGCAGGTCTTGCTGATGGGGCAGAAACGATTATTATTCCTGAAGAGCCTTATAATATGGAGCAGATACTCGCCCGTCTGGATCGCGGCAATCAGCGCGGCAAGAAACACAGCATTATTATCGTTGCAGAAGGAGTAGGCAGCGGTCCTGAGTTCGCTAAAATGATTGAAGACGCTACACAGTTGGAAACAAGAGTTACTGTTCTCGGCCACATTCAGCGCGGGGGCTCGCCGACCGGCTCAGATCGTGTGCTTGCCAGTCGTCTTGGTGCCAGGGCAGTGGAGCTTCTCATCGAAGGGAAGCAGGGCGAGATGGTAGGAATCCGTGAGAATAAAATTGTATCGCAGAGCATCGAAAGCGCACTTAGTCAAACGCACACCATTGATAAAGATATATACCGCCTTTCCCAGGAATTATCTATATAATCCGGAGACAGTGTATTAAATACTAGGAGGAATAAGATGAGAAAAACAAAGATAGTTTGTACTATAGGACCGGCAAGTGAAGACCCGGTGATCCTGGAAAAATTAATGAAAGCCGGCATGAATGTTGCCAGACTGAACTTCTCACATGGCGATTTTGCTGAACATCAGGCACGAATTGATAATCTTCGTGAGGTTTCGGCAAGGCTGGAAAAGAACGTAGCGATTCTTTTAGATACGAAAGGTCCCGAAATCCGTACCCACACGATGGCCGGCGGCGCCATTAACCTGGAAAAAGGTCAGGATCTGATTGTTTCAGCTGAGGAAGTAGAAGGAACGACTGAAAAAATTTCAGTAACCTACGCAGGGCTTTCTGACGATTTGGAACCAGGCAAGAAAATTCTTCTTGATGATGGATTAATTGAACTGGAAGTACTTGAGATACAAGGAAAAGATCTTCGTACAAGAGTGCTTAACAACGGAGAGCTGAAAAATAAAAAAGGCGTTAACCTTCCTAATGTCAGCGTAAATCTTCCGGGTATTACCGATAAAGACGCAGCAGATATTGAATTTGGTATTAAGCAGGGTGTGGACTTTATTGCTGCTTCTTTCGTCAGAAGAGCATCTGATGTACTTGAAATAAGAGAACTTCTTGAAAAGCATGGAGCAGAAGACATTCAAATTGTTCCAAAGATCGAAAATCAGGAAGGAATTGACAATATAGATTCCATTCTTGAAGTATCGGATGGTCTGATGGTAGCCCGCGGAGACCTTGGTGTAGAAATACCGCCGGAAGATGTACCGCTTGCTCAGAAAGAGCTTATCAAAAAATGTAATACGCTGGCAAAACCGGTTATTACCGCCACTCAGATGCTTGATTCGATGCAGCGCAATCCTCGTCCGACAAGAGCAGAAGCAAGTGATGTAGCGAACGCTATCTTTGACGGCACGGATGCTATTATGCTGTCTGGAGAAACAGCAGCTGGTGATTATCCAGTTGAATCTGTTCAGACGATGAGCAATATCGCCCGCAAAACGGAAACGGCATTAAAGTATAAAAATATTTTAAGCCAAAGAACGAAAGAAAGCCGGGTTTCGATAACAAACTCTATCAGCCAGGCTGTTTCCCACACGGCTTTCAATTTAAATGCAGCCGCTATTTTATCTGCTACGGAAAGCGGAAATACTGCAAGAATTGTATCTAAATACCGTCCGGAATCACCGATTATTGCGGTATCCAGCAATCCAGGCGTTGTAAGAAAACTTGCGCTCGTTTGGGGAGTTAAGGCCATTCATGGCGCTGCAGCAAAAACAACGGATGAGATGCTTGATATCACCGTAACAGAAGCGCTGAAAAGCGGCCGCGTAGAACATGGAGATCTTGTTGTCATTACAGCAGGTGTTCCTGTAGGTGAATCAGGAACAACAAATATTATGAAAGTTCACGTGATTGGTGAAGTTGCTGCTAAAGGCCAGGGGATTGGCAGGAAAACGGCTTCCGGCAAAGTAGTCATTGCCAAAAACGCTGAAGAAGCAAAACAGAAGATGGTACCCGGTGCTATTCTGATAACGTATGGCACAGATAAAGATATGATGCCGGCATTCGAACAGGCTTCTTCCGTTATTACAGAAGAAGGCGGATTAACTTCGCATGCAGCCGTAGTCGGACTTACGCTCGGTATTCCTGTAATCGTTGGAGTAGACCAGGCTACAGATTTATTTGAAGACGGAGAAGAAATTACAGTGGACGGCGCACGCGGCGATATTTACCGCGGCCACGCAAGCGTCCTTTAAAGAGATGTACGGTAAAAAGCCGCCCTGCTATACGGGGCGGCTTATTCCGTATATAATAAGTAAATAAGAGAAAAAAAGGAGAGAATTAAATGAAATGGCTCCTCTTGCTGCTCATCATCATTCCAGCCGCTGAAGTAGGCGTGCTCATTCTGGCAGGAAATGTTATTGGAATCTGGCCGACGATAATTCTTATTATTCTTACAGGTATAATAGGCGCATGGCTGGCTAAAAAGGAAGGTCTGCAAACAATTAGAACCGCCCAGCTGCAGATGCAGAACGGAGAAATTCCGGGCAGCCTTGCGATGGACGGGGCATGTATTCTGCTTGGGAGCGCGTTTTTGCTTACTCCCGGTTTTATAACAGACCTGACCGGCTTTTTGCTTCTTCTGCCGGTAACTCGCGGTTCAGCCAAAGCTCTTTTCCAAAAGATATTGAACCGGATGCTGCGGAACGGAACAGTTGTTGTAACGAGAAGATAAGTGAAATATGATCCGGCCCGCTTGGAAAAGTGGGCCTTTTTTTGCTTATAGAACGAAAAGAAGCGTGCGGATCTTTACATATAGATGTAAAAGAACCATTTTAGAGAGGGAAGGGATTGGAATGTTTTCATCGGGTTCACTTTTTATGCTGTTTCTTTTAGCAGTCAGCATTATTGCAAAAAACCAGACGTTGATTATTGCTATTGTTGCGTTACTGGTTATTCATTATGCAGGACTGGGTGATAAAGTATTTCCGTTTATGCAGTCTAAAGGTATCACGATAGCGGTTACTATTCTTACATTTACGGTTCTTATCCCTATCATGACCGGGGAAATCGGGTTCAGCCAGCTTGGGGAGGCAGCCAGATCTTCCTACGCGTGGATCGCGCTTGCCGCGGGCATAGCGGTAGCCGTTATAGCTAAAGGCGGGGTGGTGCTCCTTGCAAACGATCCGCATATTACAGCGGCCCTCGTATTTGGAACCATTCTGGCTGTTGTTTTGTTTAATGGAGTTGCTGTAGGTCCGCTTATCGGAGCAGGTATTGCCTATACAGCGATGAAAGTGGTGGAATTCTTTTCCTCATCCGGAGCCGGATAATGAGAAGAACTTCCTGCACCAGCCTTCACAGAGAGGAAAGTTATTTTTTTGTGTACTTTGATTCACAAATTCATGAAATATGGTTATAATGAGTAGGTGAAAGTCCTTCCTACATAGTTAGCTTATAATGAATCTCGCCTATATCAGGAATCCGGAATGATGATGATTATGATCGAGCCTTTAAGGGAAGGGTACTCTGTGTAGTAAACAGACTAACCATTCTAGTTAAAAAAAGAGTGGCACATTTTACAATTCATGGAAATGTAAGCATTTTCGATTTTCAAAGAATTTGGAAATCATACTTTAAGGTAAAGGAGATGTTTTTAAAATGAGTACAACACGCGGTCTTGAAGGGGTAGTAGCAACTACCTCAAGCGTCAGTTCCATCATTGATGATGTCCTGACTTATCAGGGATATGATATTGATGATCTTGCAGATAATGCTACATTTGAGGAAGTGATTTATTTACTTTGGAATGGACATCTGCCAAAGGAAAATGAATTAAACGAACTCACGAAAGATCTTGCTGCAAATATGGATGTTCCAAAAGAGATATTTGACTTTATGAAACAGTATCCAATAGAAAAAGTACATCCGATGGCTGCGCTTCGCACAGCTGTATCACAGCTCGGCCTGTATGATGACGAAGCAGATGAAATGAATGAGGAAGCAAATAAGCGTAAAGCAGTAAAGATTCAAGCGCAGATTCCTGCAATCGTTACAGGCTTCTCCCGTATTCGTGAAGGAAAAGAGCCGATCGCTCCAAAGGCAGATCTTGGTTTTGCAGCTAACTTCCTTTACATGCTGAATGGGGAAGAGCCGGACGAAACGTCTATTACAGCGTTTAATAAAGCGCTCGTTCTTCATGCAGACCATGAATTGAACGCTTCCACATTCACTGCACGTGTCTGCGTAGCAACACTCTCCGATATTTATTCCGGTGTCACATCGGCTATTGGAGCTTTAAAAGGTCCGCTGCACGGCGGTGCCAACGAAAAAGTTATGGCTATGCTTTCTGAAATCGGCGAGCCGGATAAGGCTGAAGATTACATTAAAAAAGCTATGGCAAACAAAGAAAAAATCATGGGATTTGGACACCGTGTCTACAAGCAGGGCGATCCAAGAGCGAAGCATCTGCGTGATATGTCCGAGCGCCTTACGAAAGTAACCGGCGAAACGAAGTGGTATGATATGTCTTTGAAAGTAGAAGAAGTTGTAACCAATGAAAAAGGCCTTCTTCCAAACGTGGACTTCTATTCTGCTTCTGTTTACCACAGCCTTGGCATTGATCACGATTTGTTTACCCCTATCTTTGCAACAAGCCGTGCTTCCGGCTGGCTGGCCCATATCCTGGAACAGTACAGCGACAACCGCTTAATCCGCCCCCGCGCTGATTATGTAGGACCGGATAAGCAGAAGTACGTGCCGATGGATCAAAGATAATAGCGGTATTGCAATAGTAAGAGAATAAAGGATTTCCTTTATTCTCTTTACTCTGCCGCAGGACAACATTAAAATAAATAGTGGTTCACTTATTCTAAGTAGGAGGTTTTTTTGAAATGGCTAATGGACAAAAATTACAACAAATGACGGAGTATTAAACGTACCAAATAATCCGGTAATTCCTTATATTGAAGGTGACGGTATTGGACCGGACATCTGGGCTGCAGCTGAAAAAGTATTGGATGCTGCCGTTGAGAAAGCTTACAATGGCGAAAAGAAAATTCACTGGAAAGAAATTCTCGTTGGAGAAAAAGCATATAACAAAACAGGTGAGTGGCTTCCGGAAGAGTCCCTTGAAGCAATCCGTGAATACCTTATTGCTATCAAAGGACCATTAACTACTCCAATCGGCGGAGGCATCCGTTCATTGAACGTAGCCCTGCGTCAGCGTCTGGATCTTTTCACGTGCCTTCGTCCTGTTCGTCACTTCACTAATGTACCTTCTCCAGTTAAGCGTCCTGAGGACGTAAACATGGTTATTTTCCGCGAGAACACGGAAGATATTTATGCAGGTATTGAGTACAAGCAGGGAACTGATGATGCGAAGAAGGTTATTGATTTTCTTCAGAAAGAAATGGGAGTAACCGGCATCCGCTTCCCTGAAACATCCGGTATCGGAATTAAACCTATCTCTAAAGAAGGTACAGAGCGCCTTGTCCGCTCAGCGATTGATTATGCACTTGAAGAAAATCTTAAGACAGTAACGCTTGTGCATAAAGGTAACATCATGAAGTTTACGGAAGGTGCCTTTAAGACATGGGGCTATGAGCTTGCTGAAAGAGAGTACGGCGAGAAAGTCTTCACATGGGCTCAGTATGATGAAATTGTAGAAAAAGAAGGAAAAGAAGCGGCAAATGAAGCACAGGATAAAGCAGAAAAGACGGCAAAATTATCGTAAAAGATTCGATTGCGGATATTTTCCTTCAGCAGATTCTTACACGTCCGAAAGAATTTGATGTTGTAGCAACGATGAACCTTAACGGTGACTATGTCTCTGATGCTCTTGCTGCACAGGTCGGCGGTATTGGTATTGCACCTGGTGCAACATTAACTATGAAACAGGCCACGCGATCTTTGAAGCAACACATGGCACAGCTCCTAAGTATGCAGGACTTGATAAAGTGAATCCATCTTCTGTTATTCTTTCCGGAGAGCTTATGCTCCGCCACCTCGGCTGGAACGAAGCAGCTGATCTTGTACTTGGTTCTATGGACAAGACCATTGCAAGCAAAGTAGTAACATATGACTTTGCCCGTCTAATGGATGGTGCGACAGAAGTAAAATGCTCTGAATTTGGAGATGCTCTTATCAAAAACATGTAATTACGATACTGGGAGGAAATAAAGATGGCTATTAAACGCAGAAAAGTATCCGTTATCGGCAGTGGTTTTACAGGTGCAACAACAGCTATAATGACTGCCCAGA